>JAWLFD010000027.1:0-15389 GCA_041685745.1 Wenzhouxiangella sp. | reverse complement strand
TGGCGCCGGAAGCGCATCATCAGCGAGGGCAGCAGGTGCATGATGGTGGACTCGCCCGCCGCGATCCGGACCTCGCCGCTTTCCAGCGAGCCGTAGCGGCGGGCGAACTCGTCGGGCAGCGCATCGATGCGGTTGACCAGCGGTCGCGCCATTTCCAGCAGCGCCTTGCCGGCCGGGGTCAGCTGGAGACGCGGTCCGTGGCGGCTGAAGAGGGTCTGGCCGAGTTCCTCTTCCAGCGCGCGAATCTGCTGGCTGACCGAGGGTTGGCTGAGAAACAGCGTCTCGGCTGCCGCCGATACGCTGCCGGAGCGGGCGGTCTGGATGAATGCGCGCAGGTGCTTGAGCAGGTTGCCTTTGTACACGAGGCTGGCCAAAATCAGAAAATCAAATACTTTAAATCAAAAGATTTAATTTGCCAAATACTGATGCCCCCTCTAGGCTCCCGCTGTCAGCCATACGCCAGCGAACGGATCGTTATGAAGCAACCCTCGCAGCAACATCCCGCAGACAGCCAGCGCGCCGATGCGCCGGCTGTCGACCTCCGGGCGCCACTGCCCGAAAACGCCCGGCCCCTGTTTTCCGGGGCCTTGCTGAATCTGCTCGGCGAACTCGGTCGGCGCTATCGGCCGCGGGTGGATGAGCTGCTCGCGCAGCGCGCGGAACGTCAGCAGCGCTTCAACGCCGGCGAAACGCCGGATTTCGATCCGTCCACCGCCGCGATCCGCGAGCAGGGCTGGACGGTTGCGCCGATCCCCGGAGACCTGCGCGATCGCCGGGTCGAGATCACCGGGCCGGTCGACCGCAAGATGATCATCAACGCGCTCAACTCCGGTGCGCGCGTGTTCATGGCGGATTTCGAAGACTCGTCCACCCCGACCTGGAGCAACATGATCGATGGTCAGGTGAATCTGTTCGACGCGGTGCGGCGCACGATCGAGCTGACCCAGCCCGACGGCAAGCACTACGCGCTCAAGGACGATCCGGCCGTGCTGATCGTGCGCCCGCGCGGCTGGCACCTGAACGAAAAGCACGTGCAGGTCGCCGGCCAGGCCATCCCCGGCGGCATCTTCGATGCGGCGGTCTACCTGTTCAACAACGCCCAGGCGCTGCTGCAGCAGGACAGCGGGCCGTACCTTTACCTGCCCAAGCTCGAGCACTGGCGCGAGGCGGAGCTGTGGGAGGCGGTGCTGACCGATATCGAGAAGGCGCTGCAGATCGAGCCGGGCACGATCAAGGTCACGGTGTTGATCGAGACCCTGCCCGCGGTGTTCCAGATGGACGAAATCCTGCACGCGCTCAAGAGCCGCATTGTCGGGCTGAACTGCGGCCGTTGGGATTACATCTTCAGTTATATCAAGTGCTTCCAGAAACATCCTGATAAAGTACTTCCGGATCGGGCCGAGGTCACCATGAAAGTGCCTTTCCTGAGCGCTTACTCGCAGTTGCTGATCAAGACCTGTCATCGCCGCGGCGCTTTCGCGATGGGCGGCATGGCGGCCCAGATTCCGATCAAGGGCGACGAGGCGGCCAACGAAGCGGCGCTGAAGAAGGTCCGCGAAGACAAGGAGCGCGAGGCCGGTAACGGTCACGACGGCACCTGGGTCGCGCATCCGGGGCTGATTCCCGTCGCCATGGAGATTTTCGACCGTCACCTCGACGGCGCCAACCAGCTGCACGTCAAGCGCGAAGACGTCGAGGTCAGCGCCGAGGAGCTGATCGCGCCGTGCGCCGGCAGCATCACCGAGGCCGGACTGCGCGGCAACCTGAACGTCGCCATCCGCTACATGGCCGCCTGGCTCGACGGTCAGGGCTGCGTGCCGATCAACCATCTGATGGAAGACGCGGCCACCGCCGAGATCGCCCGCGCCCAGGTCTGGCAGTGGATCCGGCATCCGGCCGGTCGGCTCGACGACGGCCGCGACATCGACCTGGCGCTGGTGCGGGCCTGGCAGGCCGAGGAGCTGGCGCGGATTCGCAGCGAGGTCGGGGCCGAAGCGTTCGCCTCGGGACAGTTCCAGGCCGCCGCCGACCTGATCGCCGAGGTCACCGAGAACGACGATTTCGTACCGTTTCTGACCCTGCCCGGTTACGACCGGCTGGATTGAGACCTTCTACTCACTATCGCCACTGCTAATGGGAGCACCAAACCGATGACGGATGTCAACAGCATCATTGCCATGGAAAAGGAATGGCTGGAAAACCCGCGCTGGAAGGGCGTGGAACGGCCCTACGACGCGGCTGAAGTCATGCGCCTGCGCGGCAGCGTCACGATCGAATACACCCTGGCGCGCCTGGGCGCGGAAAAACTCTGGCGCCTGATGCACGAGGAAGATTTCGTCAATGCCCTGGGCGCGCTGACCGGCAACCAGGCCATGCAGCAGGTCCGCGCCGGGCTGAAAGCGATCTACCTGTCGGGCTGGCAGGTCGCGGCCGATGCCAACCTGGCCGGCCAGATGTATCCCGACCAGTCGCTGTATCCGGCCGATTCGGTGCCGGCGGTGGTCAAGCGGATCAACAATACCTTCCAGCGGGCCGACCAGATCCAGAGCAGCGAGGGCAAGGGCGATATCGACTGGTACGCTCCCATCGTCGCCGACGCCGAGGCCGGTTTCGGCGGCGTGCTCAACGCCCACGAACTGATGAAGGGCATGATCGAGGCCGGCGCGGCCGGCGTCCATTTCGAAGACCAGCTGGCCTCGGCCAAGAAATGCGGCCACATGGGCGGCAAGGTGCTGGTGCCGACCCAGGAGGCGGTCCAGAAACTGGTCGCTGCACGGCTGGCGGCCGACATCTGCAACGTGCCGACCATCATCGTCGCCCGCACCGACGCCATGGGTGCGAATCTGCTGACCTCCGACATCGACCCCCGCGACCAGGAATTCCTCACCGGAGACCGCACCGTCGAGGGCTTTTACCGCGTCAAGCAGGGTCTGGACCAGGCCATCTCAAGGGGCCTGGCCTATGCCCCCTACGCCGACCTGGTGTGGTGCGAGACCTCCACGCCAAGCCTGGAGCAGGCCAAGGCCTTCGCCGAGGCCATTCGGGCTGAATATCCGGACCAGATGCTGGCCTACAACTGTTCACCCAGCTTCAACTGGAAAAAGAACCTTTCGGAAACCGATATCGCCCGTTTCCAGCGCGAGCTCGGCGCCATGGGCTACAAGTTCCAGTTCATCACCCTGGCCGGTTTTCACGCCCTCAATCACTCCATGTTCCAGCTTGCCCGGGGCTACAAGGCGCGCCAGATGGAGGCCTACGTGGAACTGCAGGAAGCCGAGTTCGCCGCCGAAGACCAGGGGTATACGGCAACGCGCCATCAGCGCGAGGTCGGGACCGGGTATTTCGACCAGTTGACCCAGGCGATCAGCTCCGGCCAGTCCTCGCTGGGCGCGCTGTCCGGATCGACCGAGGAAGAGCAGTTCGACGAGGGCTGAGCTTGCTTGAAAATTCACCTGGTCTGCCGCAGTATGGAGGCTGTGTTTACAATCCCTGCCGCGGCAGATCATGAGTGAAAAAGACAACCCCGAATCCGGTTCCGAGGGAGCCGGTCTGGCGCTGGAAGAAGCGCAGCCGAAGCTGCGCAAGCCGCCGCTTTACAAGGTCGTCATTCTCAATGACGACTACACCCCCATGGAGTTCGTGATCGAAGTGCTCAAGCGCTTCTTCGGGCTTTCGCACGACAAGGCGACCAGCATCATGCTGCACGTGCACACGCGTGGACGCGGGGTGGCGGGTGTCTATACCTACGAAATCGCTGAAACGAAGGTCATTTTAGTCAACGAATGCGCGCGTGAACACGAGCATCCACTCCAGTGTACGCTGGAGGAATCCGAAAGCTAGCCCGAATTCCGCCCCGACCGCAAAGGCGCAGCCATCATGTTCAGCAAGGATCTTGAACTTTCCATCTCCCAGGCCTACAACACGGCCCGCAGCAAGCGCCACGAGTTCCTGACCGTGGAACACCTGCTGCTGGCGCTGCTGGACAACCCCTCGGCGCGAGAGGTCTTCGACGCCTGTGGTGTCGACATGCGGCGTCTCGGCTACGAGCTCGACCAGGTGCTCGAGGAGACCATCCCGGTGCTTTCGGCCGGCGATCAGCGCGATACGCAGCCCACGGTCGGGTTCCAGCGCGTGCTGCAGCGCGCGCTCTACCACGTCCAGTCGGCCGAGCGCAAGGAGGTGCTGGGCGCCAACGTTCTGGTGGCGATTTTCGGCGAGAAGGACTCGCACGCGGTCTACCTGATGGGCAAGCAGGACCTGGCTCGGCTGGATGTGGTCAATTACATCTCCCACGGCATCGCCAAGGGCGAAGCTGCCAGCGCCCCCGGTTCCTCCGCCGAGCCGGCCGCGCAGGCCGGGCGCGAGGACGAACAGGACAAGTCGGCGCTGGCGGCCTACGCGACCAACCTCAATGAACGCGCCCGGGCCGACCGGATCGATCCGTTGATCGGACGCGCGCTGGAAGTCGAGCGCACCATCCAGATTCTTTGCCGCAGGCGCAAGAACAACCCGCTCTACGTCGGTGAGTCGGGGGTTGGCAAGACCGCGCTGGCCGAGGGCCTCGCCCGTCGAATCGTCGAAGAGGAAGTGCCCGAAATCCTGCAGGACGCGGAAATCTGGGCGCTGGATCTGGGTTCGCTGCTGGCCGGAACGAAGTATCGCGGCGATTTCGAGAAACGCCTCAAGGCCGTGCTGGCCGAACTCAAGGAGCGCCCGAAGTCGGTGCTGTTCATCGATGAAATTCATACGATCATCGGTGCCGGGGCGGCCTCCGGCGGCGTCATGGACGCGTCCAACCTGATCAAGCCGGTGCTGGCCAACGGCGAACTTCGCTGCATCGGCTCGACCACTTTCGACGAATATCGGGGCGTGTTCGAGAAGGATCGGGCGCTGGCCCGGCGCTTCCAGAAGATCGATATCGTCGAACCCTCGGTGGGCGAGACGGTGGAGATTCTCAACGGCCTCAAGCACCGCTTCGAGGAGCACCACGGCGTGGTCTACGCAGTCGAAGCGCTGGAAGCGGCGGCCCGACTGTCGGCTCGTCACATCAACGACCGGCATCTGCCCGACAAGGCCATCGACGTGATCGACGAGGCCGGCGCGCGCGAGCGTCTGAAACCGACCGAGGAGCGGGCCGAGGTGATCACCGTGGAGGCGATCGAGGACGTGGTCGCCCGGATGGCGCGGATTCCGCCGCGCCAGGTATCGCGTTCGGATCGCGACGCGCTCAAGACCCTCGAACGGGACCTGAAGATGGTGGTGTTCGGCCAGGATGAAGCCATCACCACGCTGTCTGCAGCCATCAAGATGTCGCGTTCCGGTCTGGGCGATTCCGACCGGCCCATCGGCAGCTTCCTGTTCGCCGGTCCCACCGGTGTCGGCAAGACCGAGGTCACCCGCCAGCTGGCGCTGACCATGGGGATCGAACTGATCCGTTTCGACATGTCGGAGTACATGGAGGCGCATACCGTCTCTCGGCTGGTGGGCGCGCCCCCGGGCTATGTCGGCTTCGATCGCGGCGGTCTGCTGACCGAAGCCGTGACCCAGACGCCGCACGCCGTGCTGCTGCTCGACGAAATCGAAAAGGCGCATCCGGATGTCTACAACCTGCTGCTGCAGATCATGGATCACGGCAAGCTGACCGACGCCAACGGGCGCTCGGCCGATTTCCGCAACGTGATCCTCGTGATGACCACCAATGCCGGCGCGGCCCTGGTCAATCGTCGCGGTATCGGGTTTACCCGGTCCGACCACAGTTCGGACGGCATGGAGGCGATTCGCCGGCAGTTCACTCCCGAATTCCGCAACCGCCTGGATGCGGTCATCCAGTTCCGCTCGCTGCCGTTGGACGTCATCCTGAAGGTGGTCGACAAGTTCCTGATGGACCTGGAGAATCAGCTGGCCGACAAGGGTGTCGGACTCGACGTCAGCGGACCGGCACGCGAATGGCTGGCCGAGCATGGCTTTGACGAGCAGATGGGCGCCCGGCCCATGACGCGCGTGATCCAGGATCACATCAAGCGGCCGCTGGCCGACGAGTTGCTGTTCGGTCCGCTATCCGACCTGGGTGGCGAAGTGAAGGTGAGCCTCAAGCCGGCCGGTGACGGCCTTGAACTCGAGGTGCAGACAGCCGAGCCGTGCCCGGAGACGACTGCGCAAGAAGACGGTTGATCGGTGCTGTGCCGGCGGGGCCGCGAATGCCCTGCTGGCCGGGAAGAGGGGCTTACTTCATGCGATAGGTGATGCGACCCTTGCTCAGGTCGTACGGGGTCATCTCGACCTTGACCCGGTCGCCGGTGAGGATGCGGATGTAGTGCTTGCGCATGCGGCCGGAAATATGGGCGGTGATGATGTGGCCGTTGTCCAGTTCCACCCGGAACATGGTGTTGGGCAGGGTATCGAGTACCTTGCCTTCCATTTCAAGCTGGTCGTCTTTTGCCATGGAGTCTCCTGAGGTTCGTTAAGGCCGCGTTATTGTGCCAGAAAAAGCACCGCCGGCGCGTCTTATTCGGGGATTCGGTCCGGATAACGAACCTGCTCCGGCCGGAATCCATCGGCAATACGGTAATACAGCGTCTGAATCCGCTCCCCCTGGCGGTACACGGGGCGCTCCCGAAGAGGTCCGAGCCCGATCAGCGCCCGCTCCAGCCACTCCTCGTCGATCAGCCGGGGGCGGGTGTTGTAGAGAATGACCGGTCGCTCCGGGTCGGTGCCCGGGTCGAACCAGAACTCCCACATCGCCCCCCTCATGCCGATCAGGTTCTGGGCGGTGATGTGGTCGTAGCGACCGTCCGGGTGATGAAAGGCGAGGGCGGCCGCGCCACCCCATTTGCTCGTTGCCGCCAGCAGCGGCGCTCGGTTGCTCGACCGGGCGACCTGCTGCTCGAGGTCGTTGAGCTCGGCAGCGATTTCCGGCCAGCCCAGGTAGCCGGTACCGAAGTCGGTCGTTTTCAGCCCGGGCAGACCCAGGGTCAGGAAATGCAGCAGTAATCCGTAGGCCAGAACGAGGGCGACCACGGACGGCGGCCAGGCCCGAACGAGCAGGTCGTGCAGGCGGCCGACCGGCCGGCGCTCGGGCCAGATCGGCCAGGCCAGGGCATTCATGATCAGCGGCAGCAGGGCGATCCACGGCGGCAGGGTCCAGTGGAACTTGATCACCGAGAACGCCCCGTAAACGGCGAATACCGCCAGCGGCACCGCTGTCATCACCAGCATGAAGCGGCGCTTGCGCTGTGCCGGCTGGATGGTCTTGCGGATTCGGCCGAAGCACATGAACCCGGCCAGGGCAACCACCGGCGAGAGCAGGGCGAGCGCGTAGAGCACCACCAGATGGCTGGAAAATTCCGGATTCTCGGCCAGCCGCCGGGTACTCTGGAACACGAACGACGCCCATTCGTTCTGCCAGTTCCAGATCAGCACCGGCAGGAAGATCAGCGTGGCCAGCAGCGCGGCCAGGTAGGGCTGGGGCCTGAAGAACCACTGCCGGGCCGGGCGATCGATGAGCATGAATACCAGCGCGGCCAGGGCGAGCAGGGCAATCGTGTACTTGGCCAACAGGCCCAGCCCCATGGCCAGGCCCAGGCCCAGGAACGCGCCTTTGTGTCCGTCGACCAGACTGCGCTTGAAGTAGTAAAGCGCCGCCGCCCAGGCCGCGATCATGGGCGCGTCGGGCGTCATCAGGATGCCGGCGACGGCAAAGAACGGCAGGATGGTGAAGGCGAGCAGGCAGAGCAGTCCGGTGGTCTTGCCACCCATGGTCGCCCCGTAGCGATAGAAGTACCAGGCCGCCACCAGCGTCAGCGGCAGCAGAAACAGGCGAACGCCGAAGATCGTGTCGCCGGCCAGCGTCGTCCCCGCAGCGATGATCCAGCCGCTCAGCGGTGGATGATCGAGGTAGGACAGGGCCAGGTTCTGGGCGTACATCCAGTAATACATTTCGTCCGGGATCAGGTCGAGCTGTCCCATGTAGAGGATGCGCAGCACCAGCATGTAGGCCAGCAGGCCCAGGGCGGCCAGGTGCCAGCGCACCCTGGGAATCACGCCCGAGGCGGTCGAGGCGAACACGTAGAACGCCGAGCCGAGATAGTTCACGCCGGCCGTGACGACGATGGCCGGCACGATCGCCGCCATTGCCGAAATGCCCAGCACATCGACCAGCAGCACCAGCACACCGCCGCGGATCATCAGCGCCATCAGGGCGACCACCACGAAGCGGGCATAGCGTCGGCCCAGGTGCATGGCCGCCTGCGCCTCGCCCCGGAACGTCCAGCCGTAGTTGAGAAAAAAATTGGTGACCGTGGCCAGGACAAAGCTGAAGACGTGGGCCGACCCCAGCGCCGAGCCGCTTCCGATCAGGAACTGGAAAACCAGCAGGTCGACCACCATGCCGGCCAGCCCGACCAGGCCGAACCTGGATGCGCTGCCCAGCGACACCCTGCCACCGGCCAACCAGGCCAGGCGCTTGAGATAGGTCAGCTGCTGCGACAGGCCGAGCTTGGACTGTCCGTGACGCCGATCGACGAACTGGATGGGGACTTCCAGGGTGCGAATCCGGTCGCCGCCCTGGACCAGCAGTTCCAGCAGGATCTTGTAGCCTGCCGTTTGCGTCTGCAGCCCGAGCAGGCGCTCTCGCGAGGTGGCGAAGAACCCGGCCATGGGATCGCGAACATCGGTGAACGGCCAGGCCAGCAGCGTGGCCAGGCCGGAGACGACATGGCGATGCCAGGGCCAGCCTTCGGTGCGACCGCCCTCGGCGTGCCGGGAACCGATGGTCAGATCGTGCGTGCCGGCCGTCAGCGGCGCCAGCAGCGCCGGAATGCGTTCGGGTGGATGCGAGCCGTCGGCGTCCATGACCACCACCCAGGGCGCGCGGGCCGCCCGCGCGCCGTCGAGTACGGCACCGGACAGATCCGGCGGCCCGGTGCGTTCGATGACCCGAACGGGCATCCGGTCCTGCCAGGCCGCGGCGCGGCGCGGCGTACCGTCGCTGGAGGCGTCGTCGACGATCAGCACTTCATACGGTCCGCCGTTTGCCATCGAACGCTCGATGCCGCTCAGCAGTCGGTCGATGTTGTCGGCCTCGTTGAGCGTGGGCACGACGATGCTCACACCGGGGGCGCGGGTCCGGGAGATGGTTGGGGTTGCTTCGGCCACGGACTACGCGTTTCCAGACGGCTCGTTCGGTGGAGGCGGGCAGCGACATTGTCGCCGATCGCGCCGCCGGGCGCCCGGCCGCATCGCGGCGAGGCCGAAAACAGCGCGAGGCCCTTGACAGGCGCGGCGAAGTGCCTACAATGCTCTGTCTCGACGCGGGAATAGCTCAGTTGGTAGAGCACAACCTTGCCAAGGTTGGGGTCGCGAGTTCGAGTCTCGTTTCCCGCTCCAGCGTGTTCTGACAGGGCCCCGGCAGATGTCGGGGCCCTGTCGTTTTCGGCCTCTTCGGGTATACTCGCGTAAGAGTTCCGATCGCCCCCGGCTAGGTGGCAGAGTGGTTATGCAGCGGCCTGCAAAGCCGTTTACCTCGGTTCGATTCCGGGCCTAGCCTCCATTCCCTTCGCACATCAGTGCTGTCGCCGACAGGGCGCGCGCTGCGTCGCTTATCATGACGGGCAGCGCTGCCCGGATGGCGAAATTGGTAGACGCAAGGGACTTAAAATCCCTCGACCGCAAGGTCATGCCGGTTCGAGTCCGGCTCCGGGCACCAAAATAAATTAATGGCTTAAAGCGTTTTCTGGCTTTCAGGCGGGCAGCGTTGATAATCGCGTGTAGGCACTATGTAGGCAGCAGGGTCGGTTTTTTTGCCTTCATGTAGGCAGCCGGCGCGCCTACATCGCCACGGCCAAGTACGCCGATGCCCTGCCGCTGTATCGCCAGGCCGAGCAGCTCAAGCGGCTGGGTATTGAGCTGGATCGCACCACGCTGGCCCACTGGATGATCCAGTCCGGCCAGCTGGTTCAGCCGCTGATCAACCGCTTAAGCGAGCTGATCCTCGAACAACCCGTCATCGGCATGGACGAGACCACCGTCCAGGTCCTCAATGAACCCGACAAGACACCGCAGAGCACCAGCTACATGTGGGTCATGGGTGCCGGTCCGCCGGGGCAGCGCCTGCGCGTTTTTCTTTACGAACCGACCCGGTCGGGCAGCGTTCCCATGGAACGGCTGGACGGCTTTGCCGGTGCGATGATGGTCGATGGTTACTCAGGCTATGGCGCAGCCTGCCAGGCCCACGGCATCACCCGCTTAGGCTGCTGGGCCCATGCCCGGCGCAAGTTCTTCGAGGCCGCCAAGCTCCAGCCCAAGGGCAAAACCGGACGACCCGATCAGGCACTGGCCCTGATCGCCAAGCTCTATCGCATCGAACAGGCGGCAAAGGATCTGGATCCACACGCCCGCCACACGCTGCGCCAGCAACGATCACGACAGATCCTCGATCAGCTCCAGGCCTGGTTGACCAAAACCGCACCCCAGGTCCCGCCCAAAACCAAGCTCGGTCAGGCCCTGCATTATCTGCAGGCCCAGTGGCCAGCGCTGATTCGCTACCTCGACGATGGCCGCTACCCGATCGATAACAACACCATCGAAAATGCCATCCGGCCGTTCGCCATTGGTCGGAAAAACTGGCTGTTCTCCCAAACCCAGGCCGGTGCGCGCGCCAGCGCCAACCTCTACAGCCTGATCGAAACCGCCAAGGGCCATGGGCTCGAGCCCTACGCCTACCTGCGCCGCATTTTCAAAGAACTGCCGCTGGCTGAAACCGTCGACGATATTGACGCATTACTGCCCGGTGCCATCAAGGGTGGGAGTTCTTAGGCGCTTACGTTGCAGTGACCGGTTGAATCCAAGCGCACCAAGAATGGGGGTATTACCGGTATGCTCAGCGGATCGGATCAATATCGTCAGGAAGGTGTTTTCTGCGCACGTCCCACATTGGCGTCAGATCCGGGTGGGCAAGTACCGTCTGAATTCCCTGGTGGTCAGGCCAGTGCTCGGGGAGGAATCGATACGGAAAGGTCACGATTGGTTCGCCCATGCCAAGGGCGAAATTCAACAATTCGGCTGCGCGATCGTGGTCGCCGTACAGCGAAGCGATGCGTGCTACCGAAACGAATTTCCAATATCTGCCATCGGCTACCGTCGCCAGCAGTTGCTGATAGCTGTCGTGTGTCTGATCCGGCCCATATTCTGCCGCGTCGATCTCGGCAGTCGAATAAAGTGCATTTGCACCCCCTGTGTCGATCAATGCCGCCAGGATCTCGCGGGCACGTGCGAAGTCGCCCAGTCGCATCGCCGACTTGCTGGCAATATTGAGCGCGGCGATGCTCTTGGCATCGATTTCCAGGGCCTGTTCTGCCCAGTGCAGTGCCAACTCGAAGTCCTGAACAACGTAGTGCGCCAGCGCCAGGTCAGAAACCTGGAAAGCGTGCAGCGGGTCCAGGTCGCGAGCTCGCCGTTCCCATTCGAGCATGCGCTCGAAATCACCCACAAAGCGGAACAGATCGCCGGCGAAATTGGCGATCACGGCGTCATTGGGGGCCAGCTCGATAGCACGCTCATTGAGGATCAGGGCACGCTCGAAATTCCGGTCGAGCACAGCGGTGACATAGGCCAGTGTCGACAGCGCTTCGGCATTGTCCGGATCGGACTCCAGGGCACGCCGGATTTCATCGCGGACAGCGTTCTCGTGGTGGCTGTCGAATAGTTCCGGCGCATATCGCCAGAGCACCGACAAAGTGCGGGCACGTCCGGCACGGGCAGCCGAAAAATCCGGCTGAATCAGCGTGGCAGCCTGAAACAGATCGGCTGCTCGGACCAGGTCCTCCGGTGTGCGCTGGCTTTCCTGGGTTCGCGCTCGCAAATACAGATCGTAAGCGGCCGGTTCGACACGCTGAAACTCTCGAGGACGCATCTCGAAACCGAGCAAGCCCGGTAACTTGGCGGCAACCGAGCGGGCAATGTCCTCCTGGATGGCAAAAATATCGTCGAGTTGCCGGTCGTAAGTGTCCGACCAGAGATGAAAGCCGTCATCGACAGTGATTAGCTGAGCCGTGATCCGTACGCGATCATCCTGCCGACGCACTGAACCCTCGAGCACATGGTCCACACCGAGTGCACGGCCAAGATCACGCAGATCATGATGTTGTCCCTTGAATGAAAACGCCGAATTGCGGCCTACCACCTTCAATTCCGGGATTTGAGCCAGAGCGTTCAGAATCTCCTCGGAAATGCCGTCGGCGAAGTAGGACTGGTCACCCTGCGCACTGAGGTCATCAAATGCCAGGACCGCGATGGACGGCTTTCTTGCGGCCGACTCATCGATGGACCGTACAAGGAGAACGGTCAACACCAAAGCGACGGTCAGCACGGCAAGTATCGCGAAAATTCGGATTCGGCTGGCGCGATCCTGGGCCAATCCGGCGATCGGCAGTTCGGCCTGACCAGATGGACGCTCCGACGGTTCGACCGGCGCCACCAACTGGTATCCACGCTTGGGGATTGTTTTGATGAAACGCGGTGCCCCAGCGGTATCCCCGAGAACCCGCCGAAGTTCCGAAACACACCGGGTCAGGGCATCATCGCTGACCACGACCGAATTCCAGACCGCCTCGTCGAATTCCTCCCGGCTGACCACCTCGCCGGCGCGCCGGGCCAGATACAGGAGAACATCCATTGCTCGGGGCGAGACATGGGCCTCGCCATCAGGCGTAACGATCACGCTTTCAGACGGGCGAACCCGAACCTCGTGAAGGAAAAAACCGGACTCGTTCAGCATGCAGGAGAAACCGGCCAACAAGAACTTTCAGCATATCAGACCCTGATTTACCTATCCTGCGAACCGGATTATTCATCGAATTGCTGCCCGATCAACAAGATCAGGGCTGACTGTGTCGGTGAACTGCAACCAGCGCTGGTACCGGAATAGGCCAATGACGGGCACTTTGGCGTGCTTCGTCGTTCGATTAGCTACGACAGGGGCGAATCGGGCGAAATTCGAACCACTGCGGGCTGCAAACGGTGTCAAACGCCAGCTGGAATTCGGCAAATAGGGGGTTTATGCTTCCTTAAAGGGATGAGGAGTGGTTGATCATGAAGGCTGCGACACGGGCGGTGGGAGACGCCCACCACCGGTCCGAGGGGCCATGTTGACGCGGGATGGCGCAGTTCGGGTCCTCCGCTGGGCCGGTCTGGGGCTCACGGGGCTGGTGATCGGCGGGTTGATGTTCCTGGTCGTGACCGGTGTTCCCCGGCCCCCTTCCATCACCGAGGAGGGACTCGGGCGGGTCGGTTGGTCGCCGCTACTGAACAACCTCGGTGAAGCGCGGAGGGGCCTGACCTCGAGGTCGCTGGGGATCTGGCTGCCGAATGACCGGGGCCTCACCGCGTCGGTGCCTCGCAGGCTGGTCGACTTCCGTCTCCACACGATCGCGGGTCCTGGAGCGGAACCGCGCTTCGTCTCCGCGCTACCGAGGAACGCGCAGGGCTTCAATACGGGTCCAGGTCGTCCCTACGTGGTGTACAGCTCGGACGAGGGCGGCAACGAGCAGTACCGGCTGTACCGGTGGGACCCTGAGAGCTCGGAGACGGTCCTCCTGACCCCTGCGGCCCGGGAGCGTGCCAGGCTCGGGGCATTCGAGCCGAGCGGACCGAGAATGGCGTTCACGAGCATGCGGCGCACCGGGTCCGATGCGGACGTCTACGTCATGGACCCGCTCAGGCCCGGCAGTGAACGCAAGATCCTCGAGCGTGAGGGCTCGTGGGCCGTCGTGGACTGGTCGCCCAGCGACGAGGAGCTTCTATTGGTTCGGATCATCTCCACAGTGGAGAAGGAGGTGTACAGGTATCACCTCGAGACTGGAGCTCTGACCCGCATCTCGGACGCCGACGAGGGTCCCACCAATTTCGGCTCGGTGCAGTACAGCAAGGACGGGCGGGGAATCTTCTATAGCAGCGATCGCAGGACGGAGTTCAGGCATCTGCGTCGCCTGGATCTGGCTTCGGGAACCGAAATGATCCTCAGCGGAGAGATTCCGTGGGACGTGACCTCGATTCAGCAGTCCGGGGACGGCACGGTCCTGGTCGTGGCCGGCAACGAAGAAGGCCGCACGCGATACTACGGTCACGAGATCGAGACAGGCGCGACCTCACCGCTGGACCTCCCGCTTTCCGGGATCTACGGCGTGCTGCTCCACCCGGAGCGAAAGCTCCTGCGGGTGAATCACTTGGATCCGACGGGCGTCACCCGGGGTTACGTCTACGACATGGACTCTGGGGAGCTCACCCTGTGGATCGGGCCCGAGCCGCAGGATGCCGGGGTCCCCGAAGCCCGACTCGTCCGGTTCCCGACCTTCGACAGTGATGCCGGGGGACCCGAGTCGATCTCAGCGTTCGTGTATCCCGGTGCCGGCGAAGGTCCGCGCCCCGTCCTCATCGAGATCCACGGGGGGCCGGAGTCCCAGTCGCGGCTCACCACGTCGTTCCACCTGGCACAGTCCCTGGGCGTGACGGTCATTGCGCCGAATGTCCGTGGCTCGACCGGATACGGGAAGACATTCACCAACCTGGACAACGGCTACCGCCGGGAAGACTCGGTCCGCGATATCGGGGCGCTGCTCGACTGGATCAGTTTGCAGCCCGACATGGACTCGGGACGCGTCATGGTGAGCGGCGCCTCCTACGGTGGGTACATGGTCCTGGCATCTCTGGTGCACTTCGGAGACCGGCTCCGCTGCGGGGTCGATATCGTCGGAATCAGCCATTTCGTGACCTTCCTGGAAAATACAGCGGACTACCGGCGTAACGCGCGCAGGGCCGAATACGGCGACGAGCAAGATCCGAGGATGCGGGCGTTTCTGGATTCGATCTCCCCACTCAACCGGGCAGATCGCATCCAATCCCGGCTGATGATCATACAGGGGGCGAACGACCCCAGGGTGCCGGCGTCCGAGTCCCGCCAGTTCGTGGAGCGTCTTCAGGCGAATGGGACCCGAGTCGCGTACATCGAAGCGGACAACGAGGGCCACGGGTTCACGAATCCCTGGAACTCCCTCTACTCGGGTTTCGCCCAGATGGAGATGACCCTCGAGTGCCTCATGGGATCGGACGGAAGCTGATTCATCGGCGCGCGGCTCGCAGTCGGGGCGTGTCAGCGCCCCACCACCCCGATGGACGAGGCAGTGGCCCTCGCGCAAACGCTGTTGGACCGGGCGTTGGCGCTCGATCCCGACCTCGCCGAGGCGCATGCGGTGCAGGGTTTGCTGTTCCTTTATCTGCGGGACCCTGCGCGTGCTGAACCGGCGCTGGCGCGGGCGCTGACGCTGAACCCGGGCCAGTCGGATACGCTGCACTGGCAGGCTGAACTCCTTGGCGGCTCCGGGCCCCATAGCTTTGCG
>JAWLFD010000228.1:0-3780 GCA_041685745.1 Wenzhouxiangella sp. | reverse complement strand
CTGGTCCAGCTGACCGAGCTGTTCATGCGCCACGCCGCCCCGCTGCTGCACCGGGTGCTGGGCATTTACCTGCCGCTGATCACCAGCAACTGCGCGGTGCTCGGCGTTGCCCTGCTGAACCTGCGCGAGCACAACAGCCTGGTCGAGTCGGCCCTGTACGGGTTTGGCGCGGCGCTGGGCTTCGGCGGCGTGCTGATCGCGCTGGCCGCGGCCCGCGAGCGCATCGATCTGGCCGACGTGCCGGCCAGCTTCCGCGGTGCGCCGATCGGCTTGGTCACGGCGGGGCTGATGGCACTGGCGTTCATGGGGTTTACCGGCTTCGCCCGGCTGTGAAGTAGTGGAGACCGCCTTTCGCGCGTAATCTGGATATCTGAAGTGAGCTGATATGGTTGACTACTTGCTGCACCGAGTGGTCACTACTGCGGCGAAAATGCTCTCAAGGCATCATGGACCATGAGGAAATTCAGATACTTGAATGCCGAGGTGCTTTGAAAAATTGCATCATCAATATCTTCAACCTCGAAGCACTGCCAACCCCCTTCAAGACACCTTTGAATGACCAATGGATGATCCTCACCTTGGCAGCCTCCGATGCGATCACACACCCAGACTGTTGCGAGATCCTGGGCGATTTCGCGTTCGGCATTCGGTTGTTCACTGAAAAATCTCTCAACATCTGAATTCAGCCCAAGAGCCTTTTCGTCAATTAGCTGTCTGATTGTTTCCCTAACTCGAAATAGATCGAGAGAGTGGGCAAGGATATCTCTCGCAAGCTTTTGATGCGCAATGCGATCGCCACTAAATCTTTTCTGATTGAGTTCTTCAATAACCTCATCGGTACCGGCTGTAGTTGCCAGATGCATCATTTCCGAACTTACAGCGAGTAAGTCAGCTACATCAGACGTATCAAAACCTTCAGGTAGCACGTCGTCACAAAGCCCTTCAAGCCTAGCGCCGGTGACTAGACTTGGCCGAGCGCTCTCCCACACATCGCCTCCAGAAATTGCAGTGCAGACCTCAAACCAAGACCGTCGCCAATCAGCTGCCCCAGCCTCGGAAATCAGGTCCTCCTCTTCAAGGATGCGCAGGTAATCAAACGGGCCCATGTCATCGGGCCAAGGTTTGGGGCTAGCCGAATACTCATTACTGTTACTCAGCGCTGATGGACTTACGTGTCGACGTCCAAGCTGAATAGACACATCGCCATCTTCCTTCATCGGAAGATTCAGCTCCTGGCCTTCCCCCTCGATGTCATCAGCATCAAATGGCAGAAAGTAACTCGTTGCCATGAGCGCCATCAGGACCATTAATACTGCTCCCCCCAGCCACGCAACCTTGGTTCCAGCGCCACCTTTACTCATGTGACTTTGCATCCTCGAGCTGATGCCCCGAATAGAAGACCAAATAAGATGCCGGGCGTTCGTCTCAGTTTGGAACCCTAAAACTGCGAGTGTCGGGCTGCCGGTGCTTTCGAATGAGCGCTGCCAGAAGCAGGCAGCTTGCGACATTACGACAGCGCAGCAGGATTATCAAGACACCTCCGATCCCTGTCTGACGCTAGTTTCGACTCCACCAGTGAACAAAGTGGTCCTGCAATCAATAATGAGCTCCTGGCTACCAAATAGAAAAACAGGACACACATTATTTGCTGGATCACACCATCCAACCGTTCCGATCGATGCTCAGAAGGGTCGAGGCCGAGCAGATCGAGAAGGTCATCGCGGCCAGCTTCCGCGGCGCGCCGAGCGGCTTGATTACGGCGGGATTGATGGCATTGGCATTTATGGGGTTTTCCGACTTCGCCCGGCTGCAGGCGACAGGCGCAGCGTGAAAGGCGGCACGGGCACGCGCCGGCGAGAACAGCTCGGTTACGATAGCGACCAGCCATGATCGCCGCAATCGCCACCCTGTCCGTCATCGTCGCCGTCATCGGCATCGGCCTGCTGTGGGCCGGTCGGCGCCTGCAGCCCGACCCCGACTCGCTGGTCGAGCGGATCAACGAACACCTGCCCCAGACCCAGTGCGCCCAGTGCGGCTATCCCGGCTGCCGGCCCTACGCCGAGGCGATCGCGGCCGAACAGGCCGACATCAACCAGTGCCCGCCCGGCGGCGAGGAGGGCGTGCAGGCCCTGGCCGAACTGCTGGGGGTCGAGCCCAAGCCGCTGGACGCCAGCCGCGGCGAACACAAACCGCCGATCGTGGCGGTCATCGACGAGGACCGCTGCATCGGCTGCACCCTGTGCATCCAGGCCTGCCCGGTCGACGCCATCGTCGGCGCGGCGCGCCAGATGCATACCGTGATCGAGGCCGAATGCACCGGCTGCGAGCTGTGTCTGCCGCCCTGCCCGGTCGACTGCATCGACCTGGTCGGCCGGCCGCAACCCTACGTCGCGGCGCGCCCGATTCCGATTCGCGTGCGCGCGGCCTGAAGACACCGTGAGCACGCGCCTGCACGCCTTTCCCGGGGGTCTCGCCCTGGCCCACCACAAGCAGGTATCGCTGGCCACGCCGCTGGCGCGCTGCCGGCTGCCCGAGCGGCTGTTCGTCCCGGTCGGCCAGCACCAGGGCGACAGCGGTGAAATCCTGGTCCAGGCCGGCGAAGCGGTGGTCGCCGGCCAGCCGCTGACCGCCAGCGCGGACGATTTCCAGGTGCCCGCGCACGCCCCCTGCGCCGGGACCGTCGTCGGGGTGGTGCGCCGGCCGGCCAGCCATCCGCCCGGCAGCCTGCGCCGCTGCATCGAGATCCGGACCCGGACCGACGCGCGCGCCGCCCCGCCGCGGCGGCTCGAGGACTGGCGCCGCGCCGCGCCGGCCGCGATCGTCGATCACCTGCGCCAGATGGGCCTGGCCGGCATGGGCGGCGCGCTGTTCCCGACCGCGGCCAAGCTGCGCGGACCGTGGCAGGAGATTCACACCCTGATCCTCAACGGCGCCGAGTGCGAACCGTGGATCGCCTGCGACGAGAGCCTGATCCGGTCCCGGCCGGGCGCGGTGATCGCCGGCGGCCTGATCCTGGCGGCCGCCGCCGGGGCCGAACGCATGGTGGTGGCCGTGGAAGACCCCCTGGACCAGGCCGCCGCGGCGCTTCGCCGGGCCGCCGGCGAGCTCGACGCCGAGGACCGCATCGAGGTGGTCACCGTCCCCGCGGTCTATCCCGAAGGCGGCGAGCGCCAGCTGATCCAGGCCCTGACCGGGCTCGAGGTGCCGCACGACGGCCTGCCCCAGGACCTCGGCCTGGTCTGCCACAACGTCGCCACCGCCGCGGCGGCCTTCGATGCGGTCGAACGCGGCACGCCGCTGACCGAGCGCATCGTCACCGTGACCGGTCCCGGCGTCGTCCGGCCGTGCAACCTGATCGCCCCGATCGGCGCGCCCGCGGCCTGGCTGATCGCCCAGGCCGGCGGCTACACCCCACAGGCCCGGCGCCTGATCCTGGGCGGACCGATGTCGGGCACCGCACTGGCCAGCGACGAGATCGTCGTCACCAAGGGCAGCAACTGCCTGCTGGTCCTGGACACGCCGCCGCCGGACCCGACCGCGGTGCTGCCGTGCATCAACTGCGGCCAGTGCGTCGACGTCTGCCCGGCCCGGCTGATGCCGCAGCTGCTGTTTCGGGCGATCGACGGCAGCCGCCACGAGCAGGCCCGCGACCTGGCCCTGTTCGACTGCATCGAATGCGGCTGCTGCGCCCAGGTCTGCCCCAGCCACATTCCGCTGGTCGACTACTACCGCCACGCCAAGGACGAGCTGCGCGTGCGCGATCTCGACCAGCGCCGCGCC
>JAWLFD010000026.1:0-15589 GCA_041685745.1 Wenzhouxiangella sp. | reverse complement strand
ATCGCTTCGGCAACCAGGAGCCGCTGGTGCTGGCGCGCGGTGAAGTCTTCAGCGACCTGTTCGACGTTGTCGTCGGTGCGCAGGTCGCCCGCCAGCTGGACTATGACCTGGGGGACGAGATCGTGCTGGCCCACGGCACCGGCAACGTTTCGCTGCAGGGGCACGACGATCACCCGTTTACGGTGACCGGTATCCTGGCGCCGACCGGCACGCCGGTCGATCAACAGCTGTATGTCAGCCTGGCGGCCCATCGGGCCATCCACATCGGCTGGGAGCGCGGCGTGCAGATGCCCGGGTCGGCGATCGACCCGGACCAGGCCCGGGCCCAGGCCGAGCAGCTGCGGCCGAATTCGGTCACCGCCATTTTCCTGGGCCTGACCACGCGCGCGGCGGTGTTCGGCCTGCAGCGCCGGATCAACGAATACCGATCCGAAGCCTTAAGCGGCATCATGCCCGGCATCACGTTGCAGCAGCTGTGGCGCATCACCGGTCTGGCCGAGCAGGTTCTGCGCGTCGTGGCCGGCCTGGTGGTGCTGGCCGGGCTGCTGGGCATGCTGACCGTGCTGCTGGCCACCCTGGGCGAGCGCCGGCGGGAAATGGCGATTCTGCGCGCCAATGGTGCCCGACCCTGGCAGATCGCCGGTCTGCTGGTCTTCGAGGCCGGCCTGATCGCCGCCGCCGGCATCGTGCTGGGGGTGCTGCTGGCGATCCTGGTCCAGCTTGCTGCCGCACCCTGGCTGCTGGCCAATCTCGGCCTGCACGTCGGCCTGAGCTGGCCGGCGCCCTGGCAGCTCGGCGTCCTCGGCCTGATTTTCGTCGCCGGTCTGGTCGTGGCGCTGGTTCCGGCCCTGATGGCTTATCGGCGAACGCTGGCCGACGGGATGCAGGTCAGGACCTGAACGCGTGGCCTGAATCGCTTGTCTGTAGAATCGTGCCCATCCAATCAGGAAGCTCAAGGAGCGAAATGATGAATTGCAGAAACCTGGTCATCCTGGCCGCGGCCGTCGTGGCCCCGCTGCTGGTTCAGGCCGAAGTGCGCGAACTCGAGTGGCTGGAGCTGATGCCGGAAGAGGAGTTCAATTCCTGGCTCGAGGAATCCGAGCAGGTCGATCATTCCGGTTTCGGCTCGCCCGAGCCGTTCCAGTCCTTCCGCACCATGCCCGAACTCGATGGCCTCGAGGCGCGCATCCCCGGTTTCGTGGTCCCGATCGAAACCGACGGCGAGGGCAACCTCAAGGAGTTCTTCCTGGTGCCGTATTTCGGCGCCTGCATCCACGTGCCGCCCCCGCCGGCCAACCAGATCATCTACGGCCGGCTGGAAGAGCCCATTCCCATGGTCAACATCTGGGACGCGTTCTGGATGGAGGGCACGCTCAACATCGAAGACATCTCCAACGACACCGCGGCCTCGGCCTACACCATGGACGTGACCAAACTCGAACTGTATTGATCGCCTAAACGACAAAATCGAACGAAAAGGAACAATCCCATGCTCAGGAAAATATGGTGGATTCTCTTGCTGGTGCCGATGCTGGCCTCAGCCCAGGACACCCGACCGCTGTCGGTCGACGTTCTCTGGGAAATGGACCGGGTCGGCGCGCCGGTGGTTTCCCCGGCCGGCGGCGACGTGGTGGTCCCGGTGACCAGCTACGACACCGAGACCGACGAGTCCGAGACGCGGCTGTGGCTGTTGTCGACCGAAGGTGGCGTCCAGCGCCCGCTGACCCAGTCCGGTGCTTCGGCCGGTAACCCGGTCTTTTCCCCCGACGGCAAGACCCTGGCCTTTACCGCCACTCGCGACGACGACGAAACTGCCCAGATCTACCTTCTGCCCATGGATGGCCCGGGCGAGGCCACGCGCCTGAGCGAAGTGCCGACCGGCGTGTCCGCGCTCAAGTGGGTGGGTCAACACATCTACTTCATCAGCCGGGTCTGGCCGGACAAGACCTGGGAAGAAATGGCCGAGCAGCGCAAGGCCGAAGAAGAGTCGAAGGTCTCGGCCCACCAGTGGAACGCGCTGCCCTATTCGCAGTGGGACCACTGGATCGAGGAAGACCGTCAGGCGCACGTGTTCCGCATCCCTGCCGCCGGCGGCGATGTCGAAGCGATCACCCAGCCGCTGGGCCGCGAACTGCCGCGTTCCGCCCAGGGCACGGGCAGCTACGATATCCATCCCGACGAGACGCATATCGCCTTTACCTCCAACAGCAGCGAGCAAAGTGTCAATCCGGAAATCGATTTGTTCCTGGCCAGGATCGGTCAGGGCGACGCGCGCAATCTGACCCCGGACAACCCCGCCGGCGACGGCAACCCGATGTTCAGCCCCGACGGCCGGATGCTGGCCTGGGGCAGCCAGGCCATCCCCGGCTTCTACGCCGACACGGTCAACATCATGGTGCTGGATCTTGACAGCGACGAGCGCCGCAACGCGACCGCCGACTGGGATCGCTCACCCGGCGGGCTGGTCTGGGCGGCCGACAGCGCCGGCTTTTTCGGCACCGCGGCCGACAACGGCACCACCCGCCTGTTCCACATTGCCCTGGAAGACGGCCAGGTGCGCGCCATCACCGATCAGACCGACTTCGGCGGCCTGAGCATCGCCGGAGACGGCACCCTGGTCGGCAGCAACCAGAGCTTTCTGTATCCGCCGCGGGTGGTTCGCATCGATGCCGACACCGGCGCTGCGCTGCGGCTGGATACCTTCAACGACGAAGTCCTCGCCAACGTCGACCTGGGCACCTACGAATCGGTGACCTATACCGGCCACGACGGCGCCGACATCCAGATGTGGGTGCACTATCCGCCCGGCTTCGACCCCGACGGCGAGTACCCGCTGTTCCTGCTCATCCACGGCGGACCGCACAGCCCGATCACCGACGGGTTCCATTTCCGCTGGAACGCCCAGACCTTCGCGTCCTGGGGCTACGTGACCGCCTGGCACAACTTCCACGGCTCGCCCGGCTGGGGCCAGGATTTCGCCGACTACATCAATCCCGACTGGATCACCGCGCCGTATAACGACACCATCGCGGCGGCCGAATGGTTCGCCGACAAGGACTGGATCGATGACGAGCGCATGGTCGCCGGTGGCGGCAGCTACGGCGGTTACCTGGCGTCGATCCTGCTGGGCAGGGAGCATCCCTTCAACGCCCTGCTGATTCACGCCCCGGTCTACAACATGTACTCGCAGATGGCCGCGGACTTTGCCGTGCACTCCGCCCGCTTCGGCGACTTCTGGGACGAACCGCAGATCTACCGCGATATCTCGCCGCATTACTTTGCCGAAGACTTCGACACGCCGGCGCTGATCATCCACGGCCAGAACGATCTGCGGGTGCCGGTGGGCCAGGCCTTCGAGCTGTTCCGGACCCTGCAGAGCAAGGGCATCGAGTCGCGCCTGATCTACTACCCGGACGAAAACCACTGGATTCTCAAGCCCAACAATTCCGTGTACTGGTACAACGAGGTCCGGCGCTGGATGGAGCGCTTTGCCGAGCCCGGCCCGGGCTGAGCGATCCGTGATCGCGTTACGCAAAGACTACGCCGGCCCTGCGCCGGCGTAGTCTTTTTTGAGGGTCCGGCCATGGCTTTGGAGATCGAGCGCAAGTTCCTGGTGCGCGGCGATTTTCGGCCGCACTCGTCGAGCAGCACCCGTATCCGGCAGGGCTATCTATCGTCGTCTCCCGAACGCTCGGTTCGCGTCCGCCTGGCCGGCGAGCGGGCGTTTCTCACCATCAAGGGAAAAGCCGGCGCGGCGGGGATGACCCGCTACGAGTGGGAGCGTGAATTGCCGTTCGCCGAGGCTCTCGAGCTGCTCGCTCTGTGCGAACCCGGGCGCATCGACAAGGTTCGTCACCGCGTCGATTTTGCCGGCAAGACCTTCGAGATCGATGAGTTTCTGGGCGCTAACCAGGGCCTGGTGATCGCCGAGCTGGAGCTGGACTCCGAGGACGAGTCGTTCGAGCGTCCCGATTGGCTGGGCCGGGAGGTGACCGGTGATCCGCGCTATTACAACAGCAGCCTGATAGGCAAACCCTACCGGGACTGGTGACCGGCAGTTTCCGCGCGCCTGGCCAGGCGGCGCAGTTCGGCGAGCAACTCGGTCCCCTTGCGGCGCTGCTCCTGGAGGATACGGATCTTCTTGCGCAACGTCCTGGAAGTCTCGTCATCCCGGCACGCGGCCAGCTCCAGTTCAAGCTCTTTTTGCCGCTTGCGCATCTGTTTCAGGATCTTGTGCAGTTTCTCCCGCTTGGCAACGCGTTCGCGCTCTTCCCGCGACAGGAACTTGCGGAACTTCTCGATCAGGGATTTGCTCATGGTTTCATTTCGCTCAGAATCTCGCGGACCTCATCGGGGCGAAGTTCCAGCGCCTGGCGAAGCTCGGCATCGATGTCCTCGAACGGCAGAAAGGTCGCGCGCGCCATGGCCAGCAGGTTCTTGGCAATGCGGTAGCTGTAGGCCGTATCGTTCATCAGCGAGGTTGCCTGATGGGCGCTGATCCGGCGCTGCCGGATGAGTTCGTCCAGGCGTCCGTTGTGCACGATGTCACCGGCTTCGACCTCCGAATCCAGATCGGCCAGTTCCAGTTCCAGGTCGAGTTCCTCGTCCCCGGCTTCGGCCCGGGCGGCCATCCGATCGAGCCGGTGCAGCAGGTAGCCCAGGTTTTGCCGCATGGTGAGATATTCACCCCGGAGGTCCAGGTTTTGGGCTCTCAGCGACGGGATCATGTTCTTTTGCAGATGCTTGGCGTCCTTGACGGCTTCGATGAGGTCCTGGGCGGCCACCCGCAGCAGGACCAGTTGGCGGGCGCGACGCCCCTGAACCGGCAATCGGGCCAGGTAATCGAGAATCAGCCCGTGCAGCGGCTTGATCTGTTGCCGGTATCGATCATCGACATCGACCAGACGAATCCGGCCCGGCTCGACCGCCAGTTCGGCCTTGCTGACGGGTTGCCTGAGCTGGCCGGTTTCGTAGTTGAGCACCTTGGCAATCAGGCTGAAGGCCCGCCGGAACAGCCGCAGCAGCTCCCGACGGGTCGCTTCGAGCGCCGCAGCCGGTGTCTCCAGCATGGTCTCGCTGATGAACTTCGGTTCGTCCATGGTAGCGGGGCGAGGTTGCATGCGTGTTTCAAGCTGCTCTACCAGGCGATCGATGAACGGCACCATGATCACGATGCCGGTCAGATTGAACAGGCTGTGGAACAGGGCGAGCTTGAGGGCGTGGTTGTCCGGCGCAATGCCCAGCCAGACGGCGAGCGTATCGACTGCTGCGAGAAAGGCCTGGATGAAGACCAGGGCGATCAGGCCGGTGGTCAGGTTGAAGATCAGGTGAGCCACCGCCAGTCGCCGGCCGGCAATGTTGGCGCCTGCCGCGCCGATCAGCGCGGTGATGGTGGTGCCGACGTTCGCCCCGATCGAAAGAGCCAGTGCATTCTCGTAGCCGATCTGCCCGGCAGAGAGCGCGGTGATGGTCAGGATCAGGGTGGCGTGGCTGGACTGCATGACCACGGTCGCGACCATGCCGACGAGAATGTAAAGCAGTAGTCCGGCCACGCCGTCGACGGCGTGGCGGGCGAGGTCAATGCCTTGCTGGTAGGCCTCGAAGCCCTCTTTCATGTAGTGGATGCCCAGGAACAGAAAGCCGATCCCGGCCAGCACGTATCCGGCGCCCTTGAGCGAGCGCGAGCGGTTGAAGATCAGCAGCACGCCGAAGATCAGCAGCGGCATTGCATAGGCCGAGATGTTGACCCGGATGCCGAAGCCGGCCATCACCCAGGCGCCCGAGGTCGTGCCGAGGTTGGCGCCGAAGATGATGCTGATCCCCTGGGCCAGCCCCAGCAGGCCGGCGCTCAGGAAACTGATGGTGATGACCGAGACCAGCGAGCTCGACTGGGTGGCCGTGGTGGCAATCGCGCCGAACGCCAGCCCTTTCCAGAGCCGGTCGGTCGAGCGCTTGAGCAGGCTTTCGAGAAAACCGCCGGTGAAGGTGCGAAAGCCCTGCTCCAGGACCAGCATGCCGAACAGGAAGATGGCGATGCCGGCCGCGATTTCGGTCAGCATGGGGCTGGACAGCAGGGCCCAGCCCAGCAGCGCCAGGGCGAGAAGCAGCGGTAGCTGTTTGAACCGCAAGTTGGCTCCCGGATCAGCGGATCGTCAGACGATCATGCCATACCGGCAGCCCCCCGGATTGTCGGGCCGGCCAGGTTGTCGGCCGGCGTTTCGTCGGTTCAGTACTTGACCGTGCAGCCGTAGGGCCGGGTGATGGCCTGGGCAACTTCGCGTCCGGCCGCCAGATCGTCGAGCGCGGCGACCACGTACTGGGTGGCCTCCGGAATGTCCTCCGAATGTCGGCTGGGGTTGGAGTCGATGCCCCCCATGTAGCGCAGGATGCCGTCGGGGTCGATGATGTACATGTGCGGGGTCACCCGGGCATCGTAGTCGCGACCCATGTCGCCGTCCTCGTCGAGCAGCACTGCGGTGGGGTAGGCGTTGCGGCTGGCGGTCAGCTCATCGGCCTGTTGCGGACTGACGTGGCCCTGCTCGCCGGGGCGCGAGGAGATGACCGTCAGCCACACCGCGTCGTGCTCGTCGCGCGCCAGGCGCTGCTGGTCCTGCATGTTGCCGGCGCTGTAGTGCTTGACCACGAACGGGCAGTCGTGGTTGGTCCATTCAAGGATCACCCGCTGGCCGGCAAAGTCGCTCAGCGAATGGACCTGGCCCTGGGTGTCGACGACGCTGAAGTCCGGGGCCGGCTCGCCGATCCGCGGGGCGGCGAACACCGAACCGACCAGACCGAGCGCGATGACGAGGAGGAGGTAGTGCGAAAGACGAAGTTTCATCGGGGATTTCTCCGTTGTGGTTCAAGTGGATCGGTCAGAGCGATTCGAGGGCCTGCACCACCAGGCCGGGTGTGAGCACCTGGGGCAGGACCCGCGGTGGACCCCCGTCGCGTGGATAGACCACGTACAGCGGCACGCCGTTGCGGTCGAAGCGGGCCAGATAGTCCGTGATCGCCGGGTCACGCCGGGTCCAGTCGCCTTTCAGATAGACGATACCCCGATCAGCCAGCGTTGTGCGCACCACCGCGGTATCCAGCGCGACCCGCTCGTTGACCAGGCAGGTCACGCACCAGTCGGCGGTCATGTTGACCAGCACGGCCCGCTCCGGATCGTCGATCACCTCCTGCAGGCGCTCGGGCGACCAGGGCTCCCACCAGGACGCCTCGCCCGTCGCCGGGGCCTGCTCCATGCGCGCCGCGCTGCCCAGCGCTGCCAGCGCGAACAACAGGCTCATCGCCACGCCCACGTGGCGGGCCGTGGCGAGCGTCTGGCCGCGATCCGGGCGGCCGGCCAGCCATAGCGCGAAGGCCAGCGCGACCATGCCGGCCAGCACCATGGCCAGGCCGTTGGCGTCGGTCTGGCGGGCGAGAACCCACAACAGCCAGACCGCGGCCAGGTAAAGCGGAAACGCCATCGCCTGGCGGAAGGTGTCCATCCACGGCCCCGGTGTGGGCAAGCGGCGGCCCAGGCCGGGCCAGAAGCTCAGGGCCAGCATGGGCAGAGCCAGGCCCAGACCCAGCATCAGGAAAACGCTGATTGCCTGCGGCCACGGCAAGAAGATCGCAACGCCGAGCGCAGTTCCCATGAACGGTGCCGTGCACGGGCTGGCCACGACGCAGGCCAGCACGCCGGTAAAGAACGAGCCGCGCAGGCCGGAGTGCCGCGACAGGTTCTCGCCCACCCCCATCCAGCGCGTCCCGAAGGCATAGACCCCGGACAGACCCAGTCCCATGGCAAAGAACAGATAGGCCAGCAGGCCGACGAACCAGGGCGACTGAAGCTGGAACCCCCAGCCCAGGGACTCGCCGCCGGCGCGCAGCGCCAGCAGAATCCCGGCCAGAGCGGCGAAGCTCACCACCACGCCGGCGGTATAGGCCAGGCCGTGAGCGCGCTGGTCGCCGCCCCCGCCCGAGGCCAGGCTCAGGGCCTTGACCGAAAGCACCGGGAACACGCACGGCATCAGGTTGAGCAGCACGCCGCCGGCCAGCGCCATCAGCAGGATCAGGCCGAGGTTCGGTGCCGCGGCGGCTGGCACGGGGGCCGCCGTGCTGGCCAGGTCGCCGGGCGCGGCCTCGAACGACAGAGCCGTCGCGCTGTCGGCATGTACCAAAACAAAAGGCAAGACCGCCGGCGCGCCGGTGAAGTAGGTCGACAGCGGCTGGCTGACCTGGACCAGGCCGTCGGCGATGGTGATGAAGGTGTCTCCGGCATGGTCGACCAGATTCTCGGCGGCCGGAAAGAAGGCCCAGCCGTCGGTGGGCAACGTCCGCGGGGTTTCGACCTGCACGCTCAATCGACCGCCTTCGGCGTTGAACCTGGCCGGCCAGTCGACGATCTCGGGTCGACGCGCGTCGGCCCAGGCGAACAGTTCGCGGGTTGCCGGTTCGGGGGCCGGCTCGGCGGCGCCGATCGGCAGTTCCAGCCTGAGATCGGCGTCTCCGGGAATGCACTCGACCCGGCATACCAGCCAATCGGCGTAAAGGTCGAGGACGAAAGTCTGCCCCGGAACCAGATCGGCAGGTACCTCGACCGTCACCGGCAGCACGTGCTCGCCTTCATAGCCGAAGTTGACCAGATGGCCGATCGGCAGCCGATCCGGATAGGGCCAGCGAACATCGGAGATCGAAGTGCCCGTCGGCGCGGTCCACTCCAGTCGGATCGGCAGGCCGGAGTCGCCCGGGTTGACCCAATAGGTGTGCCAGTCCTGGTCTGGCAGCATGCGCAACCCGACCCTGACGCTGCCGCCGGGCTCAACCGAGCGCTGCTCGGCGACCAGCTCGACCTCGATGTGATCGCGCTGGACAGGGCCGATTTCGGGCACTGAGCCGATCGCCACGATCGGCACCAGCGCCAGCAGAACGATCAGCGCCCGTCGAACCTGCGCCATTGTCGGCGATCGCTGCATTAAAGAAGCGTCTTTTCTACCGGGTCTTGCCGCCGAACAGGGTCAGGAACAGTCCGACCGCCGCGGCGGCCGCGCCGCCGATCAGCTGCCAGGTGGTCTCATCGCTGTACTGCCCGGTGACCAGTTCCTGCGCCTGTTCGCCAAGACCCTCGGTGGCCTGCCAGCCAAAGTAGACCAGGCCGCAGCCGACGATCAACAAAGCGATGCCAAGCAGTCTCCAGATACTCATGATGATGTTCCTTGCCGATAGTGGATGGGGATGCAGTCTACTAGTGCTGACAGCGGGGGCAGAAAAAGGTGCTGCGCTGGCCGATCACCAGCCGTCGAATCGGCTGACCGCAAGCGCTGCAGGGCAGGCCCTCGCGGCCGTAGACCTGCAGCGACTGGCCGAAATAGCCGGGCGTGCCGTCGCCGACGGTGAAGTCTCGCAGACTGGTGCCGCCGACCTCGATCGCCTGGGCGAGGATTTTACGGATGGCCTCGGCCAGGCGTTGGTAACGTTCCCGCCCGATCCGTCCGGCGGCCCGGCCCGGATGAATCCCGGCCTGAAACAGCGACTCGCAGGCGTAGATGTTGCCGACGCCGACGACAATCCGGCCATCCATGACGAAGGATTTGACCGACGCACGACGCCCGCGCGAAAGCCGCCAGAGATAGTCACCGTCGAACGCCTCGTCGAACGGCTCGGGTCCCAGGCCGGCCAGCCGGGGGTGGCTGAGCGGGTCGGTCGCGGTCCACAGCAGCGCGCCGAAACGGCGTGGATCGGTGTAGCGGATGAGGTGACCGTGCTCGATCTGCACGTCGACGTGATCGTGCGGGCCGGGCATCGGTGCATGCATCCAGCCGCGAAAGGAGCCGGACATGCCCAGATGCCACAGCATGCTGCCGCTCTCCAGCCGCCAGATCAGCCACTTGGCCCGCCGGTCGATGGCGAGTACTTGCTGACCGTTGAGGGCGCCAACCGCTTGCGGAACCGGCCAGCGCAGCTGCGGCTGGCGCACCGTGATCGAGTGAATGCGACCGCCCGCGGCAAGGGGCGAGAGGCCCCGGCGGGTCGTTTCGACTTCAGGCAGCTCGGGCATCCATAAGATTATGCCCGAGCTGCCCCGGTCAGAATCAGAATCCCAGCGTCCAGCCGACCCAGGCCTTGAGATCCTCGTTGAAGGTGTCTTCGTATTCGAGGTTGAAGCTGAACTCGCCCATCGCTTCGGTCGCCTTGGCCAGGCTGCCGGTGAAGTGGGTGTAGTTCTCGCGGGCGGAATCGTCGAAGGCGGTTCTGCCCACCAGGAAGCCCAGGCTGTAATCATCGATCAGGTCGAAGCCCAGCCCCGCGTAGTAGTACAGGTCATCGTTGACCAGGGCCGATTCGCTGCTGTCGTTGACCACGTAGGCGGCGCCGACGGAAAACATGCCGAAGCTCAGCTCGCCGTAGATCTCGCCGAAGTCGGCGCTGCCCGGTGCGTCGGGATAGGCGTAGTAGATGTAACCCACGTCATAGCCGATGCCTTCTCCGAGCTCGCCGCCGAAACCCAGGTACAGGTCGAGTTCGTAGCTGGTGGAGTCACCGAAATCGACGTTCGACGCCCAGGTGCCGGCGTAGAAACCGCTGTCGGCCTCGTAGTCCAGCCCGCCCTGGACCGCGGCACCGCCATCGCTTTCGGAAAAGCCGCGGAAAAAGTAGCTGGAGACGACGCCGATGTTGGCGCTGACTTCGGCCTGTGCCGGTTGTACGGCGCCCAGGGCCAGCGCGCCGGCGGTCGCCAGGGCGGCGGATGCTGTGAGTATTCCAGTCCGTTTGATCATGTGACCTGCTCCTCTGTGCGAATTGAACGCTGCGGCAGCGAGAGTGCTGCTGGCTGGTGCGTTGCACAAGACGTGCCAGAAAACTTATCTCTTTTTATTCAGAGGGTTGCAGAAAAGAAACCTTCGCGCTGCGCTTGACGAGAGCAAATTTCGCGCACGCTGCGCTGCGTTCTGCTTCTTTTTCGCGCACGGTCCCTGCCGTTCATCGCCAGCGCAGAATTTGGGTGATGACCATCGATTTTTGTGCGCCGCGCAAGATCAGTGCAGTCGGAGGGGGATTCTGCTGAATTTCGAGGCACCCTGATTTCCGGGCTTTTGGAATAACCTGATTCATTTCAGCAGGTTGCCGAAAAAACCGTGAATGGCACGGGGCTTGCGAGGTGGGTGTCGGGACGGAATCGCCAATCCGGCCATGGAAGCAGCAACCGCATCGGCCATGGAGGCCGAACCATCACTTTCACAAGGAGACGCGGCATGAAACAGATCACCGCCATCATCAAGCCCTACCGGCTCGATGACGTGCGCTCGGCCCTGGAGCAGGCCGGCGTTCAGGGACTCACGATTACCGAAGTCAAGGGCTATGGGCGTCAGAAGGGCCACACCGAGCTGTATCGCGGCGCGGAGTACAAGGTCGATGCCTTGCCCAAGGTCAAGCTGGAAGTCGCGGTCAAGGACGACGAACTGGAAATGGTCACCGACGCCATCCTGGCCAGCGCCCGCAGCGGCAAGGTCGGCGACGGCAAGATTTTCGTGACCGCGCTGGAGCGCGTGATTCGCATCCGCACCGGCGAAGTCGACGAAGCCGCTCTGTAGTCACCCATCACCAGTCAGGGAGAAACAACCAATGGAATCGACGATCATCGAAGTCCAGTATGCGCTGGACACCTTTTATTTCCTGATGTGTGCAGTGCTGGTCATGTGGATGGCTGCCGGCTTCACCATGCTGGAGTCCGGTCTCGTGCGTGCACGCAACACGGTCGAGATCCTGACCAAGAACGTGGCGCTCTACTCGATCGCCTGCCTGATGTACATGATCATCGGCTACAACCTGATGTATGGAGACGGCGTCAATCTGTACATTCCCGGTATCAGTTTCTTCCTGGGCGGGGACAACACCGTCGAAGAAGTCCTGGCCAGCGACGGCGACATCTACTACTCCAACCTGTCGGACTTCATGTTCCAGGTCGTGTTCGTGGCCACCGCGATGTCGATTGTCTCCGGCGCGGTTGCCGAACGCATGAAACTGTGGGCCTTTCTGGGCTTTGCCGTTGTCCTGACCGGGGTGATCTATCCGATCCAGGGCTACTGGAGCTGGGGGGGTGGTTTCCTGAGCGAGATCGGCTACAGCGACTACGCCGGGTCCGGCATCGTCCACCTCGCCGGCGCCGCGGCAGCGCTGGCCGGCGTCTTGCTGCTGGGCCCGCGCAAAGGCAAGTACGGGCCCGACGGCAAGATCAACGGCATCCCCGGCAGCAACCTGCCGCTGGCCACGCTCGGGATGTTCATTCTCTGGATGGGCTGGTTCGGCTTCAACGGCGGGTCGGAACTGATGGTGTCGAACGTGAACTCGGCGAACAACGTCGCCAAGGTCTTCGTCAATACCAATCTGGCCGCTGCCGGTGGTCTCGTTGCCGCCCTGCTTCTGGGCCGCTTGATGTTCGGCAAGGCCGACCTGACCATGGCGCTCAACGGGGCGCTGGCCGGGCTGGTCTCGATCACCGCCGAGCCGCTGGCGCCGGCGCCGCTGTTGTCGGCGGTCATCGGGGCGCTGGGCGGCATCATCGTCGTGTTTTCCATCGTCGGCCTCGATCGGCTCAAGATCGACGATCCCGTCGGTGCGATTTCCGTGCACGGGGTGGTCGGTGTCTGGGGCGTGCTTGCGGTATTGCTGAGCAATGATGAAGCCACCCTGGGCGGTCAGCTGGCCGGACTGGCGGCGATCTTCCTGTTCGTGTTCGTGACCAGCCTGATCGTCTGGGCCGTGCTCAAGGCTGCGGTCGGAATCCGGGTCAGTGAAGAAGAGGAATTCTCCGGTCTGGATATGGGTGAATGCGGCATGGAGGCGTACCCGGAGTTTCTTTCGACCAGAGCTGATTGATCTCGGCAGCGGCTGACGCAATCCCTCCTCTCTCTACCCCGAAGCAGTCGCGTCAGCTGTTTTCTGGTCCAACCCCGGCGGGGTCTTCCCGCCGGGTTCTTTTTTTTTCTCATACGTCCAATGGTGACTTGGCATGTTTGGCTTGCCGATTGCGTTATTGATGCCAGGACTCACCCACTCATATCCCTTTGCTTTTAGTCATGGGGGTTCTTTGCCGGGACCGGTTCAACCTGATGCTAGACTGACCAAAATTGGCGCAAGGGCGAAAATCCTGCCGCCGTACAGGAATCGGCCATGCGCAATCAACAAGCTATCAACCTGACCACTGCGGCCCTCGTGCTGAGCAACCTGGTGCCCCTGGCCGGCGTGTTGTTCTACGAATGGGTCGTGTTCGAACTTCTGTTGCTTTTCTGGTGCGAGACGCTGATCCTCGGAGCGATCAACATCGCGCGTTACTGGACGCTCTATCGGCAGCGTAACCATGCCAGTCTGTTGCTGTTCATTCCTTTCTTCCTGGTCCACTATGGCGGATTCGCGCTCGCGCACCTGGTCTTTCTTGTGGCCGTTTTTCGTCCCGACGATCCAGCCACATGGTCGCTGGCCGCGCTTGGGGTGCCGTTGATTGCCCTGACCGCCAGCCACGTCTATTCCTATCATGCCCATTTCATCGGCCAGCAGGAGTATCTGCATGCCGACCCGAAGCAGCTGATGATTCAGCCGTATGCCCGCGTGGTTGCCATGCATGTGGCGATCATGATCGGCGGCGGACTGGTGCTCTGGATCGATGCGCCAACGACAGCCTTGATCGTGCTTGTACTGATCAAGATTGCCTTTGATGTTGCAGCGCATCGGCGTGAACATCGGGCAAAGGCGGCGCGAGAGGAAATCAGGCGCGATGTATCGGCTGGAAAGCCACTGCCCAGAGACCCCGTGTTCAAGGACTGGGGTAGCCAATGACATCGGTTGTCGAGCGGGTATCTCACCAGCTGAGCTCGAAACTTTCAGTTCTGGAACGGGAGCGTGAGCAGCTCGCCAAACGGACCAAAGGTGGGCTGTTGCTGCTTGCAATCGTCTGTGCTGGCAGTGCCCTGGTTGCCAGACTGGCACTGGCTAACTTCTCGCCGGATATGGCGCGGACGATTCCGGTGTTGATCCTGGTCGGCGGGGTCGTGCTGGCTGTATGGCAGGTCGTCAGGCGCCACAACCAGTGGAAGCAGCGTGTACTCGATACCGTGATACCCACGCTGTGTGAATCACTGGGCGAGATGACCTATCAGCCAACGCTGGAGGCCAGCGAATTCCTGCCCGCGTTCGTCAAGCTGGATCTGGTGGGGGGGTCAGGCAACAGCCAGCTGAGCCACTGTTTTAGTGGTCGCTACAAGAAGGCCGGCTTTGAACTGGTTGAGGCCACGCTGAAAACCAGCGGTAGTGACGCAAAAACGTTTTTCGAAGGGTTGCTGCTTCGAGTCCAGTTATCCCACAGTGTCGATCAACGTCTGTTGATCGCTCCCAGGGTCAGCATCAAGCTGCTCAACAAGCGCGCCGACATGAAAGAACTTTCCACGGGCGATCCGGATTTCGACGCCAAGTTCGTGGTTCATCATGAGGTTGCCCGCCCCGACGGAGCAGACATGATCGACCAGATCTTGACGCCGGATTTCCGTCGCAGCTTGCTTGAATTCCACCACCAGGAAAGCAAACAGGCCTATGGCATGCCCGGATTCACGATCGGACTGATGTACGACAGCCTCTACATGGCGATGACTCGATACCAGAAAACCCGATCTATTGGAGGCATTCAGATGGAGGGCGTCGTGCCTTTTCTTGACGTGCGATTTTTCCTGATGAGCGATTCAAGGCTTGATGAAAAGGTGACGGCCATGGTCAAGGACGTGACCATGGTCCATCGGATGATCGACCAGCTCTTGCCGCTCCGGGCCTGACGGCGCGGACTTATTCAAGCATTAACCAACCCACGGAGAAAAAGAAAATGAGCAGAACAAGAACATGGGTGTTGTCATTGTGTTTGCTGGCGTCCGGACAAATCGTCCAGGCCTGTGACCAGGTAGGGGCCGAAGACCATCCTCTGCTGCCGCGCTACGAAGGCTCCTGCATTGCCCGGGCGAAAACGGTCTCATTCGATGAATTTCGCCTGCCGCTGGGTCCTGTGGTGCGGAATGAAGAGGGCAACTGGGCGCCCAGGGAATCCATTCTCCTGGAGGGCGCCTATAGCCGGCTGATCTACACCACGCCGGAAGGGCGCTCGTCGCTGGAGGTCATGCGCAATTATCAGAACGGCCTGACCGACGCCGGCTTCGAAGAACTCTTCTCCTGCACCGAGCGTGACTGCGGTCAACTCAGGCACGCCATGATTGATGCGATTTTTCCGAGCGATCAGCGCGAGAATGCCGATCTGTACCTGACCAACTTCAGTCAGCAGACGCGCTTTGCAGCCTTTGGCAAACCGGACGGTTCGGCGCATATCGCGCTTCACGTCGGCTACTACAGAGAGCAATCCATCGTCACGGCCGTCGTGATGGAATCCGAGGTCATGGAAATGCGGCTGATCGATGCCGCGGAAATGAACCGGAGTCTTGCCGAAAACGGGCGCATCGCGCTGAGGAATATCTATTTCGAGTTCGGCAGCGAGCGACTGACCGCGGAATCGGATCCGGCATTGGCCGAGATGGCCAGGCTGCTCGACGAGAACCCGGAAGTCGAGGTC
>JAWLFD010000227.1:0-3792 GCA_041685745.1 Wenzhouxiangella sp. | reverse complement strand
ACCGCGCGCAGGACCGTGAACCAGGCCGGGCCGGGCACGGTGTTGGTGGCGTAAAGCACCTCGCCGTCCGGGGTCCAGCCCTGGACGCGGACCTGGCCGCTTTCGAAGGTCAGGCGCTTGGGCTCGCCGCCGCCGACCGGCATCACGTACACCGCCCGACCCCCGCCGTAGCTGCCGTTGAAGGCCAGCCAGCGCCCGTCCGGCGAAATCGCCGGTTCGAGCTTGGGCTCGGCGTGGGTGGTCAGGCGCGCCGCGATGCCGCCGTCGGCGGCCACCGTCCACAGGTCGCTTTCGGACACGAACACGATCCGATCGCTGCCGGCGGCCGGCTGGTGGTAGTAGCCGGGCACGGCGGCCGGGGATGGCGCGGCCAGGACAAGCAGCGCGACAAGCACAACGACGGCGGCAGAACGCATGATGAGAACCTCGAAACAGGACAAAATCAGCAACCGCCAAGAATACCCCGAGCGGTGACCACGACCGGTCGCGATTTTCATTCGCCCGTTCTCGGATTCTGAGAAACTGTACATTAGTATAGATACTCGAACCCACCCGAAGGAGCACCCGCCCATGCCCGACGCGCAGCCCCTGCAGCGCCTGCTCGACCAGCGCAGCGACCTGTGGCGCGGGCGCCGGCGGCCGCCGTCCCGGACCGCGGCCAGCGGCCGGGCCGAGCTCGATGCCTGGCTGCCCGACGGCGGCTGGCCGCGCGGGCGCCTGGTCGAACTGCTGCCGGCCCGCCTGGGCTGTGGCGAGCTCGACCTGCTCGTACCATTGCTGGCCGAACAAACCCGCCAGGGCCGGCCCGTGCTGCTGGTCGCCCCGCCGCTGGTGCCCTGCCCGCAGCGCCTGCATCGGGCCGGGATCGCGCTGGACCGGCTGGTGGTGGTGCACCCGCCCGACCAGGCGCTGTGGGCGGCCGAGCAGAGCCTGAAAAGCGGGGTCTGCGGCAGCGTGCTGGTCTGGCATCCGCGCGGCCGGGTCGATGCCCGCTCGATTCGCCGCCTGCAGCTGGCCGCCCGCGAAAGCGACGCGCCGGCCTTTGTCTGCTATCGCCCGAACCAGCAGCCGCCGCCGTCGCTGTCGGCCCTGCGCCTGGGTCTCGAACCGGGCCCACAGCTGACCCTGCTGCGCGGCGACGGCCCGACCCGCAGCCTGCACCTGGGCCGGGCCAACGTGATCGAGCTGGCCGCTCGCCGCCGGCAGAGCGCCTCCGCGCCGTGAGCCGGCCGGTTCGGGCCTCGCTGTGGGCCGGCCTGTACTGCCCCGGCCTGCCGCTGAGCGCGGTCTGGGACCACCAGCCCGGGATCGGTCCGGTCGCGGTGCACAGCCACCAGCGCGGCCAGGCGCGGATCTTCCAGGCCGGGCGCATCGCCCTGCAGCACGGCGTGCGCGCAAGCATGAGCCTGAGCCAGGCGCTGGCCCTGCTGCCGCAGCTGCAGAGCCGGCCGCGCAACCCGGCCATGGAGCAGCGCGCGCTCGAGCAGATCGCCCTGGCCGCCTACGGCCACAGCCACCAGGTGGTGCTGGCCCCGCCCGATACCGTGCTGCTGGAAATCGCCGGCAGCCGGCGCCTGCGCGGCGGCCTGCGGCCGTTGCTTCAGCAGCTTAAGGAAACGCTCGCCGGGCAGGGTTTCCGGGTCCGCTGCGGCACCGCGGTGGTGCCGGCCGCCGCCCGCCTGCTGGCGCGCGTGGGCCAGCACGCCGACTCAGCGGAGGGTCTGCAGCGCACACTGGATGCGCTGCCGATCGAAGCGCTGGGGCTGGCGCCAAACCAGCAACAGGCCATCACCGGCTGCGGCCTGCGCCGGCTCGGCGAGCTGGTGCGCATGGGCGCGCCGGAGCGCGCGCGCCGTTTCGGCAGCGCCCTGAACGCCGAGCTCGATCAGCTCTACGGCCGCCGGCCCACCCCGCTGGCCGGCTGGGCGCCGCCGGCGCGCTACCGCCAGCGCCTGGAGTTGCCCGTGCCCAGCGATCGCAGCGAAGCGCTGCTGTTTGCCGGCAACCGCGCGCTCGACCATCTCGGCGGCTGGCTGGAGGTGCGCGACCGCGCCCTGACCGCGCTGCACGTCACCCTGGAGCGCGAAGACGCCGGCAACCCGATCGCGCTGGGCCTGAGCCTGGCCCGGCCCGGGTTCGACCGCGTTCGGCTGCTGGAGATGCTGGCCCTCAAGCTCGACCGCATCCGCCTGCCCGCGCCGGTCGCGGCGCTGGTGCTCAAGGCCGAGACCACGCTGGCGCATCGCCCGCCCCAGGCCGACCTGTGGGACGGCCGCAACCATGGCGATGCCTGGCCGGCGCTGCTCGATCGCCTGCGCGCCCGGCTGGGTGACGAGGCCCTGAGCGGCATCGCCGCGCAGGCCGACCACCGCCCCGAACACGCCTGGCGCTGGGTGCCGCCCGGCACCACCCGGCCCTGCCCCGAAACCCGGCCGCGACCGACCTGGCTGCTGCCCGAACCACGCCCGTGCCGGCGCGCCGACTTTCGCCTCGAAGACGGCCCGGAGCGGATCGAGGCCGGCTGGTGGGACGGCCGGGACTGCCGCCGCGACTACTGGATCGCGCGCGACCGCCACGGCCGCCGGGTGTGGATCTTCCACGAACACGAACCGCGCTCGGGCTGGTTTCTGCACGGATTGTTCTGCTGAATCGAAGCCTCGGGCATTGTTGGTTATGATGCCGCATTGTCCCGAAGACCCAGCCCGACATGAGCCTCGACCAGGTCACGATACTCGCCATCCTGCTGACGACCATCGTCCTGTTCGTGTGGGGACGATGGCGCCACGACCTGGTCGCCGCCGCCGCGCTGCTGGCCTGCGTCATCTTCGGCCTGGTGCCGGGCCGCGAGGCGTTCGAGGGCTTCGGCCACCCGGCCGTGATTACCGTCGCCGCCATCCTGATTCTCAGCCGCGCGCTGCAGACCTCCGGCGCGGTCGATATCCTCACCGAGCGGGTCCTGCCGAAAACGGACAACGCCTTCATCGCCAACGCGATGCTGGTCTGCCTGGCCGCCTTCCTGTCGGCGTTCATGAACAACGTCGGCGCGCTGGCCCTGCTGATGCCGGTCGCCATCCAGCTGGCCCAGAAACATCAGCTGGCGCCGGGCCAGATGCTGATGCCGCTGGCCTTCGGCTCGATCCTCGGCGGCATGATGACCCTGATCGGCACGCCGCCGAACCTGATCGTTTCCGGGTTCCGCGCCGATGCCGGGCTGGGTGCATTCGCGATGTTCGACTTCACCCCGGTCGGCGTGGCCGTGGTGGTTGCCGGACTGGTCGTCATCCTCGGGCTGGGGCGATTCCTGATCCCGGTTCGGGAGCGCTCGGACCTGGAGGATTTCGACACCGGCGACTACCTGACCGAGGCCCGGATCGCGCAGAAGTCGGATGCCGTCGGCATGCGCCTGAGCGAAGCCGAAGATGAAATCGAGGAGACCGGCGCGCAGATCGTCGGCCTGATCCGCGACGAGCAGCGCATTCGATCCCCCCACGGCAACCACAAGCTCCAGGCCGGCGACATCCTGGTCATCGAAGCCGAACCCAAGGCCCTGGTGACGGCGCTGAGCAAGCTCAACATCCGCCTGGAAGAAGACAAGCGCGAACCCCAGGTCGACACCCGCAGCGAGCAGGCGGACAGCCGCACCAGCGTCAACAAGCCGGCGAAGACCTCGCGGGAGGCGGGCAAGCAGGCGCCGGACGGGGACGGGGACAATGACGAGAACGGCAAGGACGGGAACAAGGGCGACCGCAAAGGCGGATCCCGGGAGGCCGCGGAAATCGTCCTGATGGAAGT
>JAWLFD010000226.1:0-3798 GCA_041685745.1 Wenzhouxiangella sp. | reverse complement strand
CTCGGCGCGCACGCCGGCCGCCCGCGCTCTTTCCGCGCAGCGCTGACTGTCGTCGAGCAGGATCTCGGTGCTGCCGACCTGGAACAGTAGCGGAGGCAGGCCGGCATAGTCGCCCAGCACCGGCGAAACATAGGGATGATTGACCAGTTCGACCTGTCCGCCGAGGTAGAGCTGGCGAATATCGTCGCCGCGCTCCATGCTCAGCACCGCGTCGCTGGCGGCGTTGTCGATGCGCGAGCCGGATTCGGAGGCATCGGTCAGATCGGCGGCCGGCGACATCAGCACCCCGGCCGCCGGGGCCGGCAAACCCAGATCGCGCAGCTTGAGCAGCAGGGCCAGCGCCAGGCAGCCGCCGGCCGACATGCCGCTGACGATGATGTGCTCCGGCGCCACCCCCAGGTCGAGCAGCTGGCGATAGGCTTCCAGGCTGTCGTCGAGACCGGCGGGAAATGGGTCTTCGGGCGCCAGACGATAGAAGACCAGGCGGCCGCGGGCATTGGCCGCGCGACACAGCCGGGCCAGCAGCAGGCGCTCGGCGCGCACGAAGCGGGTCATGAATGCCCCGCCGGGCAGATGCAGGATGACCCGCTCGGTCGGACCGCTCTGCGGGCTCACCCACTCGGCGTCGCAGTGGGCCAGGCCGGGCTCCAGGTCGATCCGGATGTCGTCGGGCAGCGCCGGGAAAAAGCGCTCCATGGAGCGGATCCGGGCGCGCATCTCGGCGATCGAGAAATCGCGCTTGAGCGACTGCCGAATGGTCAGCCGGCCCAGCAGGGCGGCGGTGCGCGTCTGCCAGCTGACCATGTCAGGCTGAAGGGGTCCGAGTCGTCGCCATCAGCAGATGATACGCAATGCGCTCAGTGCCGTGGCGTCGCGCCGTTCAGTTCCTGCCAGGCCGCGCCCACGTGCTCGGCCAGCGAAGGCAGGTTGCGCAGGCTGGCGCCGTTGGCGACAAAGCCGAAGTCCATCCGGTCGTTGGACGAGATCACCGTGGCGTTCAGGCCCACGCCCACGGCGATCGCCGAGACCGGGTAGGCGCCGACCAGGGGTGCGCCGTGCAGATAAAGCGGCCGCTCCAGGCCGGGAATGTTGGAAATGACCAGGTTGGCCGACGGCGGTGCGACCCGGTCGACGTAGGTGACCGCGGTCAGGCCGGCCATGCCCATCAGCCCGGCCGCATAACCCAGCGCGGTCTCCTTGCTCATCCGGCCCACCTCCTGCTTGGCCGCGCGCATCGACTCGACCACCTGGCCCAGCCGCTCCAGCGGCCCGGCATCCGGCAGTCCCAGCTTGACGAACACGGCAGAGACCTTGGTGCCGCCGGAACCGTCATCGCGCTCGCGCAGCGAGACCGGGCACATTGCGACCAGGCGGTGCTCGAACGGCTCGCCCTGCTCTTCCAGGTAGCGATGAAGACCGGCGTCGATCACGGTCATGGCGACGTCGTTCAGGGTCGCGCCGAAATGCTTGCCGACGCGGCGCATGTCGGCCAGCGGCAGCGACAGCGTCGCCACGCTGCGGGCGTTGAGCACCGGCTGGTTCATCGGCCCGCGATGGGCCGCAAACGGCACGCTGCCCTTGGGCTCGCCTCCCATCCAGTTCCACAGGCCCTTGCGCAGGGTGCCCATCAGCGCCAGGTACTGGCTGGCCGCGGTACCGCTCATGCCGAGCAGGCGCTTGACCAGGGCCTTCGGCGGCCGCGGCTTGCGCACCGGCAAGTCGACCGCGAACAGAGGCTTGGGCACGCCCTTGCGACGGGTGGTGCGCAGGCTGGCGTTGATGCGCTGGGCGGCGCTGACCCCGTCGATGATGGCGTGATGCATCTTGACAAACAGCCCAAACCGCCGTCCCGGCACCTGGTCGATCAGCCAGACGCGAAACAGCGGCCGGTCGCGGTCGAGCATGGTCTCGTGCAGGTCGCCGACCAGGTGCAGCAGGTCCGAGTAACGGGCGCCGGCCGGCAGGGCAATGTGCTGGACGTGATAGCGCGGGTTGTAATACGGCGCCTTGCGCCACTGCGGCGCATGGGTCCCGCCCAGGTCCGGCACGCAGTCAAACGGCGCGGTCGGCACCTCGTCGCGGTAGCTGTCGACGATCTCGCGCACGAGTCCCGGCCGGCCCTTTGGTTTTTCGAACAGCATCAGCCCGCAGACGTGGATCGGGCTGGCCTGGGTCTCGGCCATCAGCCACATCAGGTCCAGTAGCGGAATCTTTCGCGACAACGGCTTCCCTCCGGCCGGGTTCGATGGCGTGAGTATACGACCTCACCCCGGGCTGTTGCCTTCCCACCATCGGCGTAACTGCCCTACACTCGTTCCCTTCCGATTTGCCGCAGACATTCAGCCATGGGCGCTGACCGTCCGAGAACCTCGTCCATCCCGACGCCCTGGCCGGGTCTGATGGTCGCCGCCGCGATCGCCGCACTCGGCTGGACGGCGGCGGCGATCCTGCAGCGCGGGCCCGGGCCCGTCCCCTCCCTGCCCGCCTCACCCATGGTGCTGGCGATCGTGCTGGGGCTGGCCCTGGCCGGGCCGGCCGGGCGAAACCCCATCTGGCATCCGGGGCTGGGCATCGCGCGCGGCATCCTGCTCAAGACCGCCGTGGCCCTGATCGGCCTGCGCCTGAGCCTGGGGGAGGTCTGGTCGCTGGGCGGCCAGGCCCTGCCGCTGGTGCTGATCGCGATCACCGTCGGCCTGGCCGCCAGCGTGGCGCTGTATCGTCTGCTTTCCACCCCGGCCCGGCTGGCCGGATTGCTGGCCGTGGGCACCGCGATCTGCGGCGCCTCGGCCATCGCCGCGCTCGCCCCGGCGATCCGGGCCAGCCACGCCGAGACCTGCTACGCCATCGCCTGCATCGCCCTGTTCGGCCTGGTCGCGACCCTGGCCTACCCGATGCTGCTGCCGCTGTGGCTGAGCGACCCGACGCAGGTCGGCCTGGTCATCGGCAGCGCCATCCACGACACCGCCCAGGTCACGGCGGCCGCCACTGCCCATCAGCAGATCTGGGCGGTCAGCGGTACGCTTGATGCGGCAACGGTGACCAAGCTGCTGCGCAACACCGCCATGATCGTGGTGATTCCCGTCGCTGCCTGGCTGATCGTCGGCCGACAGCCGGGGCAGCGCGTGCAGTTTCCGCGCTTCATCTTCGCCTTCCTGGCCCTGGCCGGGCTGCGCAGCCTGGTCGATTTCCTCGGTGCCGGCGATGCACCGCTCTGGCAGACCGCGCTTCGGGCCGCCGATGAGATCAGCCAGTTCCTGTTCGCGATGGCCATGGCCTCGCTGGCCATGGCCATCCAACCGCGCGACTTGAAGCCGCTGGGCTGGCGCCCGGCGCTGGCGGCCGGCGCCGCCGCCATGACCATGCTCGCAGCCTCGAGCGTCTGGGTGTCGCCGTTGTCCGGCTAGAGGCCCACGCGTCCAATTGGGTCCGCGCCCAATTGCCCCGGTCACGGCAACCGGTTCGGCGGATAATGAAGCGCACCACCACCTGGGTCGCAACAGCATGGGCAATCCTCGCAACGCCTTGCTTGTCGTCAGTCTGGCCGGCGCAATCGGTTTCGCGCTTCCCGCGGTGCTGTTGCTATGGGTCATCTGGCAACAGACCCTGATGGCCGAGGAACAGCGGCTGATTCAGCTTTCCGAGGACCTTGCGGCACAGACCGAGCACGCCATCGTCGACGCCCGTACCCTGCTCGAGGACCTGAATGTTCAAGCCTTCGAGCCCTGTACGCCCGACCACCTGCTGGCCGTGCAGAACGAAGCCTTGTCCAGAATTCACGTCCGGGCGATCGGCTACTGG
>JAWLFD010000225.1:0-3801 GCA_041685745.1 Wenzhouxiangella sp. | reverse complement strand
TTGGTCGAGGTGCCGATCGTGGTCGACATCCCGCCGATGATGCTGATCAGCCCCACCGGCAGCAGCATGCTCGAAGGCGAAGCGCCGGTTCTGAGGGCGACACCGATCAGGATCGGCAGCAGCATCACCACGATCGGCGTGTTGTTGATGAACGCGCTCAAGGCCGCGCAGATGACCAGGGTCAGCAGCATGGACAGGCTCGGCGATCGCCGCCAGGAAGCGGCCAGCAGGCGACCGACCGGCTCGAGCGCACCCGACCGGATCAGTCCCTGGCCGAGGATCATCAGCGCCGATACCGCGATGAGCGCCTGGTGGCCGAAGCCCTGGAAGAAATCCTGGGCGCTGAGCTGGCGGCCATCTGCGCTCTCGAACGGAAACAGCTCGAAGCCGACCGTGAGCAGCGCCAGCACCACCAGCGAACTGGTTTCCAGCGGAATCCGGTCGCGCGAGAACAGGACCAGCGCCAGCAGCACCAGAAACAGTACGGCCAGGGCATGGGCATTGGGCAGCATCAGGCTCATGAGCGGGCATTCTACGGCCAACCGGCGGCTACGGCATTTCCTCCCGAAGCGCCGCGGCCAGGTCGGCGGCATTTTCCACCGGCATCCGGCACTGTCGGCCCCGGCACAGGATCGCCAGCGGCGAACGCGCCGCGGCCAGTTTGGCCAGGCGCGCCGGGGGCTCATCGTCGGGCGCCAGCGAGGGAATCCGGTAACAGGCCACCATCGGATAGCCGGCCGCTGCGTGCTTGAACTCGGCCAACTGCTGTTCCGGTCCGCCGAGGAGAATCTGCGCCCGCGGCTGGGCCGCTTCCAGCCCGGCGCTGATCAGCGTGGCGTAGGCCAGCGGGCTGCGCTGGGCATCGCCGCCGGCCGCCTCGAGGCTGCGCTCTGCGGTTTCCAGCAGGGCGGTTTCGCCGGTCATCTGACCCAGGCGGAGCAGGCCGCGGATCGCCAGGCCGGCGCCGGCCGGGACCGCGTCGTCGGTATAGGCCAGCGGCCGGGTCAGCAGCGGCTCATGGTCGGCCGGGGTGAAGTACATCGCCTGGCTTTCGGGGTCGATGAACTGACCCTGGATACGTCGGGCGATGCGCCGGGCCAGGTTGAACCAGCGCGTCTCGAAGCGCCACTGCAGCAGTTCCAGGCAGGCCAGCAGCACGGCCGCATGGTCGTCCAGGGTGGCCATCTGGGCGCTGCGACCCCGACGCCAGACCGAGCGCGGCGGCTCGTGGCCGAACAGGCTGATCGCCACGGCATCCAGCGCCGCAGCCGCCTGGCGACGCCAGTCTTGTTGCCCGAGGAGGCGGCCGGCTTCGGCAAGCGCGGCGATGGTCAGGCCGTTCCAGCTGCCGATCAGCTTGTCGTCGATCGCAGGTGCAGGACGCTCGTCGCGGGCGCGGCTCAGCGCCGCGGTCGCCCGATCCAGCAGGCCGGCCACGGCGGGCCGGTCGTGTCCGCGGTCGGTCAACTCATCGATGCTCCTGCTGATGACCGGATGCCAGGCGCGGTCTTCGAAATTGGGCGGACCGTCCAGCCCGAAGCGGGCGCAGAACAGTTCGGCCTGCTCGGTCGGCAACAGCGCTTGCACCTGCTTGCGGGTCCAGACGTAGAACGCCCCTTCCCCGGCTTCGCTGTCGGCATCGCGGCTGGCGGCGAAGGCACCGTTGTCCAGGCGCATTTCGGCCAGCAGCCAGTCCACCGTCTGTTCGCACACGGCGCGGTATCCGGAGTGCGCCCAGCGGTCGGCGGCGCGGGCAAACAGGCCCAGCAGCAGGCCGTTGTCGGACAGCATCTTCTCGAAGTGGGGAATCTCCCAGGCGGCATCGGTGGCGTAGCGGAAAAAGCCGCCGCCAAGGTGATCCCTGAGCCCATAGCGGGCGATGGCGTCGAGGGTGTCGGCCAGCATGCGCTCGGCCTGTTCGTCGTGGCCGAGCAAGGACTCCAGCGCCATCAGCACCGGCGCCTGGGGAAACTTCGGCGAGCTGCCGAAGCCGGCGTGCTCGGTGTCGAAGCGCGCCGCCAGCTGCCCCAGCAGGGCCTCGGCGGCATCGCCCGGTCCGGCTTGACCCGGGTGCGGGATGGCAATGGCCTGCAGCGCCTCCTGGACCTGCAGGTGCTGGGCGCGCAGTTCATCGCGGCGTGTGGTCCAGATTTCGTGGATGCGTTCGAGCAGTTCGGGAAAGCCGATCAGACCGTGGCGCGCTTCCGGCGGAAAGTAGGTGCCGGCAAAGATCGGCGCCTGGCTGTCGGGGTCGAGAAAGACGGTCAGGGGCCAGCCACCGCCGTGGCCGCTGAGCAGCTGGTGGGCAAGCTGATAGATTCGGTCGAGGTCGGGGCGCTCCTCGCGATCGACCTTGATGTTGACGAAATGCTCGTTCATCAATTCGGCGATGCGCTGGTCGGTGAAGCTTTCTTCGGCCATGACGTGGCACCAGTGGCAGGCGCTGTAGCCGATCGACAGCAGGATCGGGCGCTGGGTGCGGCGCGCCAGCTCGAGACTGTCACGGCTCCATTCCAGCCAGTGCACCGGGTTGTCGGCGTGCTGGAGCAGGTAGGGGCTGAGTGCTTGATCGAGCCGGTTTTGCGAATCCATCGAGGCGGCCATCGAGATTTCCCTGAGGCGGCCAGAATAACCCGATCGGTTACACTTGCGCGCCGAACCAAAGCGAACGCGCCGCCGCCGTCCTCGATGCTGAAAACCGACTCGATCGTCCTGAAAAAAGGTGAGGATCGCCGCCTGCGGGCCGGGCATCTGTGGGTGTTCAGCAACGAGGTCGACGTTGCCGCCACGCCGCTGACCGACCTGGTCGCCGGCCAGCTCGCCAATATCGTCGATGCAGCCGGTCGCCCGGTCGGCACAGCGCTTGTCAATCCGCATTCGCTGATCTGCGCGCGCTTGATCAGCCGGCGCCCGTCTGTGGTGCCTTCCGTTGAATGGTTGCTCAAGCGCCTGCGCCTGGCGCTGGATCTGCGCGAACGCATTTTCCCGCAGCCTTTTTACCGCATGGTGTTCGGCGAAAGCGACGGTCTGCCCGGGCTGGTCGTGGACCGATTCGGCGGATTTCTGGTCGCCCAGGCCAATACCGCCGGGATGGACCGGCTGCGCCCGCAGATCGAGCAGGCCCTGGACAAGCTGTTGGCGCCGGAGGGACTGCTCTGGCGCAACGATGCGGCCGTGCGCGAGCTGGAAGGACTGGACCGGTCGATCGAGCCGGGTCCGGGCCGGGTGCCGGAGAAGCTGACCGTGATCGAGGGCGACCTTCGCTTCGAGGTCGATCTGGCGGCCTCGCAGAAGACCGGCTGGTACTTCGACCAGCAGGCCAATCGGCAGCGGGTCTGGCCGCTGCTGGGCGGATGCGAGCGGGTGGCCGACCTTTACGCCTACCACGGCGCCTGGGGGCTGGGTGCAGCCGCGCTGGGCGCCGGCCGGGTGGAGTGCGTGGATTCCTCGCGCCCGGCGATTGATGCGATCGACGGCAATGCCCTGGCCAACCGGCTCGATGACCGGGTGACCGCCACGCAGCAGGACGTCGAATACTGGCTGGATCAGCAGCTGGCCGAGAAGGCCCGCTTTGATGCGGTCATCGTCGATCCGCCGGCTTTCGCGCCGCGCGCGCGCGACGTCAAGAGGGCGCTGACCGCCTATCGACGGATCAACGAGAAAGCGCTGCGCCTGATTCGCCCCGGCGGGCTGCTGGTGAGTTGCTCGTGTTCGGCGCACGTATTCGAAGAACGTTTTGTCGACAGCATTCAGCAGGCCGCGCGCCACGTGGATCGCGACCTCCAGGTGCTCATGCGGCTC
>JAWLFD010000224.1:0-3814 GCA_041685745.1 Wenzhouxiangella sp. | reverse complement strand
GGCGTGGATCAGGGCCGAGATCGGGGTCGGGCCTTCCATGGAGTCCGGCAGCCACACGTGCAGCGGGACCTGCGCCGACTTGCCCATCGCGCCGATAAATAAGCAGATGCAGATGAAGGTCATCACCGACCACTCCAGACCGCCGAACGGATTCAGCGTCTGGCCCTCGATCTCCGGCACGGCGGCAAATACCGCCGCATAATCCAGCGAGCCGGCATACATGAGCACCGCGGCCACGCCCAGGATCAGGCCGAAGTCGCCGGCGCGGTTGACCAGGAAGGCCTTGAGGTTGGCGCGCACGGCCGACGGTTTCTTGAACCAGAACCCGATCAGCAGGTAGGACACCACGCCGACCGCTTCCCAGCCGAAAAACAGCTGCAGGAAGTTGTTGGCCATCACCAGCATCAGCATGGCGAAGGTGAACAGGTTGATGTAGGCGAAAAAGCGCTGGTAGCCGGGGTCGTCGTGCATGTAGCCGACGGTGTAGATGTGCACCATCAGCGACACGAAGGTCACCACCACCATCATCAGCGCGGTCAGGCTGTCGACGAGAAAGCCGATCTCGAAGCGGAAGCCGTCGGTCACCGCCCAGGTATAGAGCGTGTAGTTGAGCACCGGCAGGTCGTTGAAGAACACCTCCCAGGCCACGAAACCCGACAGGCCGAACGAGGCCGCCACCGCCAGGATGGTGACCCAGTGGGCCCCGGCCCGACCGATGAACTCGCCGAACAGCCCGGCGACCAGGCATCCGGCCAGCGGCAGCAGCGGGATCAGCAACAGTATCGTCTGGATGGTCACCGCGCTACCCCTTGAGATCGGCCAGGTCTTCGACGTCGATCGAGCGCCGGTTGCGGAACAGCACGACCAGGATCGCCAGGCCGATGGCCGCCTCGGCGGCGGCCACGGTCAGAATGAAGAACACGAACACCTGGCCATGCATGTCGCCGAGAAAGTGCGAGAAGGCGACGAAGTTCATGTTGACCGCCAGCAGCATCAACTCGATGCACATCAAAAGGATCAGCACGTTCTTGCGGTTCAGGAAGATCCCGGCCACGCTGATGCAGAACAGCAATGCCCCCAGGGTCAGAAAATGGGCCAGCGTCAGCATGATCAGCCGCCCTCGCCGTTGCGTCGCGGGCCGGCGCGCTCGGCGCCGGTGGACTCGGCCGCCATGCTCACCAGGCGAACCCGTTCCTCGCGCTTGATCCGGACCTGGCGGGAGGGGTCCTGGTGCTTGCTGTTCTCTCGCCGGCGATGGGTCAGCATGATCGCCGCGATGATGGCCACCAGCAGCAGCACGGCGGCGACCTCGAACGCGAACAGGTAGTCGGTGTACAGCAGCAGACCGAGTTCACGGGTATGGCTGTAGCCTGCCGGCTGGGGGGTCGGCATGCCGACGGTTTCCAGCCCGCGGGTCCAGATCACCAGGAACATCTGCAACGCCATGGCGAAAGCCACCAGCAGGCCCACCGGCAGGAAGCGCGACATCCCCTGCTTGACCGACGCGCCCCGGATATCGAGCATCATCACGACGAACAAGAACAGCACCATCACCGCACCGACATAGACCAGCACCAGCACGATGGCCAGGAATTCCGCCTGCAACAGCAGCCAGATGCAGGCCGCCGAGAAAAACGACAGCACCAGGAACAGCACCGCATAGACCGGATTACCGACCGTGACCACGCTCAGCGCGGACAGGACCAGGATGGTCCCGAATAAATAAAAGATCAGCTCGATAATTGGCATGCCTGACTCTGATTTCCCTTGCAATCGTTGCTAGCGGTAAGCCGCATCCTGCCGCCGCGCCGCAGCGATACGATCCTCATACCGGTCGCCGATGGCCAGCAACTGCTCCTTGGTGACGATGTGCTCGCCGCGATTCTCGAAGTGATACTCGCTGATGTCGGTCTCGACGATGGAATCGACCGGACAGGACTCCTCGCAAAAGCCGCAGTAGATGCACTTGAACAGATCGATGTCGTAGCGCGTGGTGCGCCGCGTGCCGTCCTCGCGCTGGTGCGAATCGATGGTGATCGCCAGCGCCGGACAGACCGCCTCGCACAGCTTGCAGGCAATGCAGCGCTCCTCGCCGTTCGGGTAACGGCGCAGGGCGTGAAGCCCGCGAAATCGCGGTGACTTCGGCGTCTTTTCTTCCGGGTAGTTGAGCGTTTCCTTCGGACTCTTCCAGTAACGCAATGTCAGCGCAAGGCCGCCGAGCAGTTCCAGCAGCATCAGCGACTTGAGGTATCGGGTGACAGTCTGCATATCGATCAGCCTCCGTACAGCCCGGACACGCGCAGAATGCCCGCCACCATGACCCAGACGATGGTAATGGGAATGAACACCTTCCAGCCCAGGCGCATGATCTGGTCATAGCGGTAGCGCGGGAACGTCGCCCGGAACCACAGGTAGAGGAAACAGAAGATCACGGTCTTGGCCAGGAACCAGTGCAGTCCTCCCTGACCCAGCAGGGTATCACCGACCAGCGGCACACCCTGAAACGGCGACAGCCAGCCGCCCAGAAACAGCAGCGAGGCCAGCGCGGAAATCAGAATCATGTTGGCGTATTCGGCCAGAAAGAAGACCGCGAACGCCGACCCGGAATACTCGACGTGAAAGCCGGCGACGATCTCCGACTCGCCCTCGGCGACGTCGAACGGCGCGCGGTTGGTCTCGGCAACACCGGAGATGAAGTAGATCACGAACAGCGGCAGCAGCGGCAGCCAGAACCAGCTCAAAAAACCGCCCGACTGGGCCAGCACGATGCCGCTGAGGTTGAGCGTGCCCGACAGCACCACCACGCCGACCAGGGCGAACCCCATGGCGATCTCGTAGCTGACGGTCTGGGCTGCCGAGCGCAGGCCGCCGAGCAGGGCGTACTTGGAGTTCGACGCCCAGCCGCCGATCAGGATGCCGTAAACGCCCATGGAAGTCATGGCCAGGATGAACAGCAGGCCGGCGTCGATGTCGGCCAGCACCATCCAGTCGTTGAACGGCACCACCGCCCAGGCGGTCAGCGCCGGGGCCAGCGCCAGCACCGGCGCGAGCAAGAACAGAAAACGGTTGGCGTCGGCCGGAACGATCAGTTCCTTGAACAGCATCTTGAACAGGTCGGCAAACGGCTGCAGCAGGCCCAGCGGCCCCACCCGGTTGGGCCCGCGCCGGACCTGCATGTAACCGATGACCTTGCGCTCGAAGTAGGTGAAATAGGCCACCGCCATGGTGACCGGCAACAACACCATGAGCACCTTGGCCAGGGTCCAGAGCAGGGTGACGAGTTGGTCGATCATGCGCTGTCGGCCTCCAGCGAGACCGGACCATAGGCCGGGCCGAGCGAGGCCACCTCGGGCACCGCCGCGGGCAGCCACAGCGCATCGGCGGCAACGGCGCCGTCGAGCTGCAGCTCGAATACCGCCGCCGCATCATCCTGGCGCACCCGGACCCGCTTCGCCTGGCTCAGTCCCAGCCGTTCGGCGGTTGCCGGGTGAAGGCGCGCGACCGGCGCATCGGCGTGGCTGGTCTGCTGCAGCGGCCTGGATCGGCGCGCCAGGGCATCACCGGCAAACATCGGCACATCACCGACGCGCACCAGCCCGTCATCGCTGACGACGGGCGGGGTCAGATGCTTCGCCGAGTCCAGCGCGCCGGGCTCGCTCTTGGCCAGCGCATCGGCCTGCAGGCTGTCGACCACCGCCTCCAGGGCAACGAAATCGAACCCTTCCAGGCCCAGCATCTCACCCAAGCGGCGCAGGATCTTCCAGCCCTCCCGGGCTTCACCCGGCGGCTTGATCGCGGCCCGGAAGGCCTGGCG
>JAWLFD010000223.1:0-3816 GCA_041685745.1 Wenzhouxiangella sp. | reverse complement strand
GGCCGGGGCAAACGCCGGAAACGGCCTTGCCTTCCGTTTCTTTTGAAAAGGAGCACTTCAGTGCAGACCCTGCAAGACCGGTTTGGCCGGCGCTTTTCCTACCTCAGGCTTTCGCTGACGGAAGTCTGCAATTTTCGCTGCCAGTACTGTCTGCCCGATGGATTCCGGGGCAGCAGGCAGGGCTTTCTGACGGTGCCCGAAATCCGGCGCCTGGTGCGGGCTTTTGCCGAGCTCGGCACCTTCAAGGTCCGCCTGACCGGCGGTGAGCCGACGGTTCGGCGCGATTTCGCCGAGATCCTCGGCGCCGTCGCCGGCACGCCCGGGGTCGAACGGGTCGCGATGACGACCAATGCCTACCGCCTGGCCAAGAACGCGGCCACCTGGAAGTCAGCGGGCCTGGACGCGGTCAACATCAGCCTGGACGCGCTCGAGTCCGAAAGCTTCCGGCGCATCACCGGCGACCGCCGCTTCGACGGCGTCATGGCCGGAATCGACCAGGCCCTGGCGGTGGGTTTCGACTCGGTCAAGATCAACACCGTGCTGCTGCGCGATCTCAACGACGATCAGCTGCCGGCGTTTTTCGATTTCGTCCGCGACCGGCCGGTCAGCCTGCGCTTCATCGAACTGATGCAGACCGGCGACAATCGAGCCTATTTTCAGCGCCACCACGTCCCCGGCGACCGGATTCGCGAGCGCCTGGAAGCCGGCGGCTGGAAAGCGGTCGCGCCCGGGCCGGCGGCCGGACCGGCGGTCGAATACGCCCATCCCGAACACGCCGGGCGCATCGGTCTGATCGCGCCCTACGCCGCCCATTTCTGCGACGGCTGCAACCGCCTGCGGGTGACCGCCCGCGGGGCCCTGAAGCTGTGCCTGTTCGGCAACGGCAGTACCGACCTGAGGCCCCTGCTGCGCGACGACGATCAAACCGAGGAGCTCAAAAGCCATATCATGGCGGCCTTGTTCGAAAAGCCACCCACTCACTTTCTGCACCAGGGTCGGGTCGGAGATACCCCGCACCTGGCCAGCACCGGAGGATGAATACAGCGATGTCCGATCGTCGTCACTACCGCATGGTCGATGTCGGGGCCAAGTCGGTCACCCGCCGCCGGGCCATCGCCACCGGCCATATCCGCATGTCCCTGGAAACTTTCGCCCAGGTCCGCGACGGCACCCTGCCCAAGGGCGATCCACTGCGTCTGGCCGAGGTGGCCGGCGTGCTGGCGGCCAAGCGCACCGCCGAAATCATCCCGCTGTGCCACCCGCTGGGACTGGACCACGTCGCCGTGGCCTTCCGCCCGGATGAAAGCCTGCCGGGCGTTCATGTATTCTGTCAGGCAGCGACCTCGGCGCGCACCGGGGTGGAAATGGAAGCCCTGGCCGGGGTCAGCGGTGCCCTGATGACGATCTGGGACCTGGCCAAGCAGGTCCAGGCCGATCTGGCCATCGACGGCATCCGGCTGTTGCTCAAGGAAGGCGGCAAATCGGGGCTTTTCCTGCATCCGGACGGCCTGCCGCCGCTGCCGACGGGCTTCGAGGCACCCGTGCAGGATCAGGACTGAACCCTTCATCGAGGAGAAAACCCGGATGAATCGATCGATCAACGTCAGACTGTTCGGCGCTTTCCGCCAGGGCAACCCGGAAAGCAGCCTGACCGTCGAGATCCCCGAGCAGGGCCGCGTGGCCGACCTGCGCCGGGCCATGGATGCGGCACTGGAAAGCGAAAACGCCCGCTCGCTGCTCAAGGCATCGGCCTTTGCCACCGACAGCGCGGTGCTCGACGACCGGGACCCGGTGCCCGAACAGGAAGTGTCCATCCTGCCGCCGGTCTGCGGCGGCTGAAAATTCTCCCGGAGTGCATTGATGATCCACGTCGATATCACCGAATCCGAACTCGATCCGCTGGCCGCGCTGGATCACTGTTCCAGTGACGCCCACGGCGCCGCCGACCTGTTCGTCGGCCGCGTGCGCAACATCAACGACGGCCGCAGCGTGACCGCCGTGAGCTACGACCTGCATCCGCAGCTGTGCCGCAGCATCTTCGGCGAGATCTGCCACGAGGCGCTGGAGCAGTGGGGCAAGGATCTGCACGTCTACCTGGTCCACCGTCAGGGCCGTCTGCAGGTCGGCGAGGCCAGCGTGATCAGCGCGGTCAGCTCCGGTCATCGAGATGACTCGTTCAAGGCCTGTCGTTTTCTCGTCGAGCAAATGAAAGTGCGCGCGCCGATCTGGAAGCAGGAGCATTACACCGACGGCGACAGCGAGTGGATCAAGGGCCATGCCCTGCGCAGCAGCGACTGAAAGAATCGGCATCGTTCTCGCCGGCGGCCGCGACAGCGCGGCCGGATGGCGTTGGCGAGTCGGCACCTCCCTGCTCGACCAGGCAACGCGGATTCTGCAGCGCGCCGGCCTTGACCGCGTCATCGTTTCCGGGGCACCGACAGCGACCGACAGTCTCGACGATCTGGAGCCGGGCCGGGGCCCGCTCGGCGGGCTGGCCAGCGTGTTGCAGCGCTGCCCGGAACTGGCGGGCGCGACGCTGCTGATCGTGCCGACCGACATGCCGGCACTGAACCCCAGAGCGCTGACCCGCCTGGCCGAAATCGCCGAATACCACGGGCGTGGCGCGATATTCGACCTGGGTCCGCTCCCGCTGGCGCTGGTGAATTGTCCGGCGCTGGCCGAGACCGTCGCCGAGACACTGGACGGCCCCGGCTCGCTCGAGGCACTGGTTGCCAGGCTGGAACTGCCGGTACTGGCATCCCTGCCCGACGACGGCCTGGACAATGTCGGCAGCCGCGAAGAGCTCGAGGAAGTGCGGCAGCGCCTGGACGCGGCCCGGGCCGCGGCAGCGTCATGAGCGACCGCTACGCCAAGCAGCTCATCCTGCCCGAGATCGGTCCCGACGGCCAGGCCCGGATCGGATCCGGCCGGGTGCTGTGCGTGGGCGCCGGCGGCCTGGGCTGCGCGGTCCTGCCCTACCTGGCCGGGGCCGGCGTCGGCCGCATCACCGTCATCGACAACGACCGGGTCGACCGGACCAACCTGCAGCGCCAGGTGCTGTTCGGAGAGTCGAGCCTCGATCGGCCCAAGGCCGTCGCCGCCGCCGAGCGGTTGCGTGATCTCAATCCGGACATCACCGTCTCCGGTATCGACGACCGGCTGGACCTGGACAATGTCGAGCAGCTTGTGCGGGCCCACGACGTCATCGTCGACGGCAGCGACAACTATGCCACCAAGTACCTGGTCGCCGACGCCTGCGTCAAGTTCGGCCGGCCGCTGGTCTATGGGACCGTCACCGGCATGGAGGCGATGGTGACGGTGTTCGATGCCGATCGCGGTCCCTGCCTGCGCTGCCTTTTTCCGCAGGCGCCGACCGGCTGGGTGCCGAACTGCGCCGAGGCCGGCGTGCTCGGTTCCCTGGTGGGCATGACCGGATCGCTGCAGGCCAGCGAGGCGATCAAGCTGCTGGTCGGGCAAGAGCGGGGCATGAACAGCCTGGCCGGCCGTCTCTGGGCGATGGACGCCCGCGACGGGACCAGCCGGTTGATGGCCGTGCGCCGTCGCGAGGACTGCAGCACCTGCAGCCGCGCGGCCAGCGACATCGTCCTGCAGGCAGCCCCGCGGCCGGCCCTGCGCGAAATCGACGTTGCCGAGGCGCGGGCGCTGTCCGACTGGCCTTTCCTCGACGTGCGCGAGCGCGACGAGTTTGCCGCCGGGCACATTCCGGGCGCGCTCAACCTGCCGCTCTCGGAACTGCAGAACGGCCAGTCCACGCCGCCGGCCGGCTCGCGCTGCGTGGTGTATTGCGAAAGCGGG
>JAWLFD010000222.1:0-3819 GCA_041685745.1 Wenzhouxiangella sp. | reverse complement strand
CAACAGCACGGCTTCCTGGACGATGGTCGGATAGCTCTCGGCGGCGGGGATCCAACGCGACCCCGGTCCGTGCCGGCGCTCATGGATGATGACCTGGGAAAGGGCCACGAATCCGACCTCGGTATTGCCGGTGGTGACGAAGTTGAACGCCTGGCCGATGCTCTGCCCCGTTACCAGACGGCCCGGCTCGGGCGCGATCGCGTAGGCTGCCATCACCGCTTCGGCCGCCGCACCGTAGGGGGCGACCCGCGGATTCGCGATCGCGATTCGGGGTGCATCGCCTTTGTTGAGAAAGGCCACGGCATCTTCGGGGATGCGTCCGGGATCCGGGCTCCACAGGGTCAGAACCCCTTCGGCGTAGACGAACCGGCTTTCGGCCACGGCGTGCCCACCGGCGACCAGATCGGCGGTGCGCCGGTCATCGGCCGAGAAGAACAGGTCGAATGGCGCGCCCTGGCGAATCTGGGCGAAGTGTTTGCCCGACGAGCCGCTGCTGATCGAGAAATCCACCCCGCGATCCGGACCGTAGACTTCGGCCAGGCGCTCCAGCGTGGCGGTGAAATTGGCCGCGACGGCAATGCGCAGTTCGGTGGCCGCCGCCGGGGCGGCGGTCAGCAGCAACAGCAAGAAGGCGAGCAGGCGCTTCATTCGGCTGTTCTCCACTCAGTCGGATACGGCCAGGACGACGTGCGGCGCCTTGACCAGGGCACAGGCGCGAGCGCCTTCGTGCAGCCAGCCTTCTTCCAGGGCATCCATGGTCACGACGGCCGTCAGCGTCCGGCCGGCGGCCAGGTCCAGGACGACCTCCGCGTTGACGGCGCCGGGCCGGATCCGGCTGACGGTGCCGCACAGGCGATTGCGGGCGCTGTAGCGCACGCCCTCGGCGTCTTCGCACAGGATCACGAACGAGGCCTTGATCAGGACCTGCACTTCGCGCCCGGTCTGCAGCAGATCCAGCAAGCGCGCCGTTTCGTGGGTCAGCACGGTGGTGATCTCGATCCCGTGGCCGATGTCGACGGTGACGACATCGTTGACCGCGCCTTCGCTGAAGTCGACGACCTGGCCTTGAAACTGGTTTCGTGCCGATGTGCGCATGGCGAATCTCTGCATCAGGTTCCAGCCGTCCGGCGAATTTTTCAGGCCCAGCTGCTCCAGGTTTTCATCAAGCAGATCCATGAACCGCCGGTGCTCGCGCTGCGCGGCCCGGTAGTGCAGGATGACCCGCTGTGCGTGGTCGGTCAGGACCGTGCCGCCGCCCCGCTGGCCGCCGGCCTGGCGCAGGACCAGCGGCTGATCGGCGAGGTTGTTCATCGCGTCGATCGCATCCCAGGCCGCCTTGTAGCTCATGCCCATGGCGCGCGCGGCGGCCGAAATCGACCCGGTGGCGTGAATCTGTTCGAGCAGTGTGATCCGGCCGCTGCCGGCGAAGGCCCGGCCGGCCACATTCAGCCAGAATCGGCCGTCGAAGTCGGTCTGTGGCATGCAGGGTTCGGGTCCGGATCCGTTATATCCGGCAAGATATAACGGGGGGTCGGCGCGGTCATTGATCTGCATCAATCGCCCGGACAAGGCGGCTGTCACGCAATCGTCAATCCGCTGCAACTTGCCTGAAAGGCGCGCCACCTAGCCTGTGACTTAAGGTCAACTGGAGATTCGCGATGGACCCCGTCACCGCCTTCCCGTTCCGGCGGCACGTTCGAACCATCTGGATCTCGGATGTACACCTGGGCTACGCCGGCTGCAGCGCCGATCATCTGCTCAAGTTCCTGCGCGAAATGCGCTGCGAGACGCTCTATCTGGTCGGCGATATCGTCGACTTCTGGTCGCTGAAAAAGCGCCGTTTCTGGTCGCAGGATCACAACAACGTGGTCCGCTCGATCCTGGGCAAGGCCAAGCACGATACCCGGGTGGTCTTCATCCCCGGCAATCACGATGAGGTCATGCGCGGCTACGAGGGCATGACCCTGGGCAACGTCGAGGTCCGCAACCAGATCATCCATGAAACCGCCGACGGCCGTCGTTTCCTGGTCCTCCACGGCGATCAGTTCGACGGCGCGGTGGTCAATTCCCGCCTGCTTGGCCTGATCGGATCGCGCCTGTACGACACCCTGCTGCGCATGAACGGGCTGGTCAACCGAATCCGCGCCAGGCTGGGGCTGGAGTACTGGTCGCTGGCGGCCTTCCTCAAGCACCGGGTCAAGAACGCGGTGCAATACATCAGCAATTTCGAGCAGGCCGTGGCGCGCGAGGCCCGCAGCCAGGCGGTCGATGGGTTGATCTGCGGCCACATCCATCGTCCGGAGATCACCACCATCAATGGGTTGAGTTACCTCAACTGCGGCGACTGGGTCGAAAGCTGTACCGCGCTGATCGAGCACCACGACGGCAGCATCGAATTGATCCACTGCGCCGACCGCTCCGAAATTCTCAAGACCCTGCCGGCGCGAGCCGGTCTGAAGGCGGCCTGATCAGCCGACCATCAGCTGCCGGTCAGGCGCTGCATGGCCGCGGCCAGCAGGCCGCCGGCGCTGCCGCCGCGGCCCTGCGAGTGGCGGCTGCGAATCCAGGCCAGCACGGTTTCCCATTCTTCCCAGTCCTGCCAGGCCAGGTACGGCGGCAGATCGGAGACCGCCAGCCCTTTTTCGAAGGCGCGGACGTAGTTCATGGTGTCGCGCAGCTGGCCGATCACCGGCACCCGGAAGCCGTCGAGGAATCCGGTCAGTTCCCGGTAGATGATGGTCTGCGGCCGGACCCGGTTGGCGACCAGCCCGATCGCGGTCTGGCCGCTGCGCACGGCTTTGAGCTCCTGCAGGTGGCTCAGGAAGCGCCACGCGGCGCGCATGTCCACCGGCGAAGGCATCACCGGCACCAGGACGGTCTGGGCGCGACGGATGATCTGTTCGAGTTCGCTGCCGGCCAGGCCGGCCGGGGTGTCGAGGATCAGGGTGTCGGTTTCGGTCGGTGGCCGGGCATTGGCGTCGACGACGCCGGCGATCGGCGGAGCGGACGCCGGGCGCTGTGCCAGCCAGTCGGCGCTGGAGCGCTGCGGGTCCATGTCGGCCAGGGCAACGGCGTGTCCTTCCCAGGCCAGGGCCGAGGCCAGGGAGGTGGCAATGGTGGTCTTGCCGCAGCCGCCCTTGGCGTTGATCAGGGCGATGGTTCGCATGTCGGTCCTTTCCTCGGCAATCGGGCCTCGAGACCCGTAAGCGCTAGCGCCGGCGCGGGTCGGGCAGGCCGCTGTGCAGCAGCCAGCCCTCCAGTTCCTCATCGTAGCGCCAGATCTCGCGATGATCCACTACCCGCTCGCGCGCGCTGTGGATATGGTACAGGCGGATCTGGACCACCCGCTCCAGCCCCATGCCGTCGGGCTGGGCCATGACCTGGCGGACGCGGTACTCGGTGACGCGGAATTGGTGCAGGCGGTCGATGTCGAGCGGGGCGATCGGGTGGGCCGCCAGGTAGTCCGGGTGGAGGAAATCGACCAGCGCATCGTACTGGCTCCAGCGCACCAGGTTTTCCCAGGCCTCCAGCGTATCGGTTCGCTCGTTGTTGACCGAGCCGCCGGCGCAGGCCGTCAGGAAAAGACAGGCCGAAAGCACCAGGCCGGGGATTTTTCCAGCGCTAAACATGAGGTGACTGCTATCCATCTTTGGTGACCAGCGCAGCATACCGGGCCTGCAGCGTGGCCGCCACTTCGTCGCCGGCGAGGATGCGCGCGTCCAGCGCCAGGCGGCCTTTACCGCGCTCGGCGGTGCCGTGCAGGAATTGAAGCTGGTGGGTCGCATCCGGCCAGTCGCAGACGGCGCTGTAGCCGCCGAG
>JAWLFD010000221.1:0-3835 GCA_041685745.1 Wenzhouxiangella sp. | reverse complement strand
GTCTGCTTGGAGAGCATGCTGTCGACATGATCCTCCCGTCCCATGGCCTTGAGCGGCTTGACCGCGCCGAGCTGGTCGGTCATGGCCGACAGCAGCGACTTCAAAAGTCCGGTCTGGCGTCTTCCGGCGCCACCTGCCATGCGCACCAGGAAGTGCAGCAGGCCGAGCAGCAGGCCGCCGAAGAGCAGTGCGATCAGGCTGGCCTGCCAGGAGATCATCAGCGCCAGCCCGGCATAGATCACCGCGTTGATGATCTGCGTGGCCATGATTGCGCCATGGAAGAAGCCTTCGGATGCGCGATTGGCTTCCGTGGCCATGGCGTTGGACAGTTTTCCCACCGGCTGGGCCAGATAGTAGCGCCAGCGGCTTTGCATGATCGATCGCACGAGGTCGAGGCGAAGATCGGTTGCCACGTGGGCTACGGTATAGCCGACCTGACGGTTGGCGAGCAGGACGATGATCGCCTTGAACGCGATCATCAGGATACCCAGCGTCAGCAAGGTCACCAGCGTGGGTTCGAGGCCGAGGCGGTTGACGACGTCGAGCGCGACCTGCTCCGGCAGCGAGGGGTCTTCCTGTTCGCCGGTGGCCAGGTTGAGCATCGACAGCAGCAGCGAAAGCCCCAGGCCGTCGACAAGACCGGCGAGGGCCAGCGCGGCGAGCGCCAGCGAGGTTCGTCCGGGATAAGCCCGGGCGAAGGTCCACAGCATGCGCAGCGCGCCCTGTCTGGAAGCGCTCAATGGAAACCTCCCTGACGCCACATGCGCCAGGCCAGTCCCCACGCGGCCAGGCGGGGATATCGCCGCATCCGCTCGGTGGGCTCGATTCGAACGCCGCTGTGGCGTTCGACTTTCCAGGTGATGTAGTCGATGCCGTTGCTGAAGGTGCCGGCAGCCTTGAACAGGCGGGCGAGATTGAGGGCTTTTCCGGACACCCGGCGCAGCTGCCACTGCAGGCCATTGAGCAAACGCGCCGTGCCGTTCGTGGTTCGGAAATAGTGCGCGTTCTCGGCCACGAGTCCGCAGCGGCCCTCGTCGGCCAGCGCCCGGGTCAGCCGCGTCCAGAAGGTCGGGTCGGCGGCGATCAGGCGGCGCGCGTTGTCGGGCGGCTCCGGTCTCAACTCGCAGCGATAGGTCGCAGCCAGCGCCAGCCGCCAGAAGTCTGTGGCTGCGATCGGCGACTTCACCGCGGGCGCGATGCGCCGGCAGTAAGCGCGCGCTGCCGCGGCCCGCGCCGCGGCCAGTGCCCGGGTCAGCTCGGGATCCTCGGGAGCGAGAATCAGCCGGCAGGGTTGGGTGAAGCGCGCCCAGAAGTAATGATCCAGGCGGCTCCGGCAGCGTTTGACGAACTGTTCCAGGGTGATCAGCGCGTACTTGCAGCGAACGACACGTTCGTCGCTTCCGACCTGCAGGTAATAGACGTTGGGCGGCAGCAGCCGGTTGAACAGGGCCGACGGGTGCAGGCCGTGGACCGCGCGATAATCGCTTACCAGAACGAGCAGGTCGACGAGGCCGTCGTGGACGTCCTGATCCCGGCGACAGGAGCCATACAGCAGCACCGCCAGCAGCTGCCGGCCGAATCGCGCCCGGAGCGCACCGACCAGCTCGTCCAGCCCGGGCGGCGGGGGCTGCGCGAGATCGTCGCGCATCAGGCGGGCGAGCGCGCTCATGGCGTGAGGAATCGAAATTCCGGTCCGGCGCGCAGCACCACGTCGAGGCTCGGGTCGAGATCGTATTCCTGTCCGTCCACGCAGACCGCATCGAGCCCCTGCACGACCACCTGTTCGGTGCGGCCGCTGAGGTAGCCGGCGTCCGGCTGCAGGGCGTCCGGCAGGTGTCCGCGCAGCAGGCCGGGCAGGGTCGAGCTCAAACGCCGTGCCTGGGCACCGATCGCGGTCAGGCGAACGGCGCCGGACCCGCGCGACGCGTACGGGTCGATCCATCCGCGTCCGTGTGCCAGAGAACTGGCGATCAGGATGCGCATGGGTTGTTCCAGTGATCCCAGTGGCCCGGCATCGATCCTCATCGGCCGCGGTCGAAAGCGCGACCGGCCGAGCGCGCCCAGCACGGCAAGCTGAAGAACCCGCCAGGCCGAGGAGGGGTGACCGGTGCGCAGCCAGCCGCGATGACGGGTCCGGTAGCGGTGGCAGTCGCGGATCACGTGGTCGACCAGGGCGCCGGCGACGAAGAACCCGTGCAGCGTCAGATTCCGGGCCGGTTGCGCAATGGTCAGGATGCGGCGTTGCGTGCAGTTCAGCGCTTCCGGCTTGTGCAGGGCATGCCCGAGCAATCCGACCAGCGATCGATGCGTGCCAAGATCGCGGGCGGTGAAATTGGTTCTGCCGCCGCCGAGCACCAGGAGCGGAGGGGTCGGGCGCGCTGGCGAATCGATCAGCGCCGAGACTGCGGCCTGGACGGTGCCGTCACCCCCGATGATCACCAGCCGTTGCGGAGGATCGGCGCCCAGCGTGGCCAGGGCGGACTCGATTTCGTCCGGGTCGTGGACGATGTGGACCGGGGTGCCGGCCGCGCGCGCGGTTTGACAGACCCGGTCGAGTCGGGCTCCGCCGCTGATTCGGAAACTGCGCGGGTTGACGAGGATGCAGGCGGAAGCCGGATCGGCGCTGATTGCCCGGGAGGCCGCGTTCTCGGACGGAACGGATTCGTTGAGCACGGTAGCCATCGCGGTCGGTGAATGTGGTGGTGATGCCGACGGCAGGCTCAGGCCGCCTGTCCGGAACGCCAGTTGCTGATTGCGGATTCTGCCGGACGAACGGCCGCGGCCCGCCTGAACAAGGTGGCGACGACCCGGAAATAGTTGTCGTGATTGGCCACGGCATAGGGCGAATGCCGGCCGAACCGGTCCATCAGGCGTTGATGCGCCCGGCCCATGTTGTGGTAAGGCAGACCGGGAAACAGATGATGCAGCGCGTGGTAACGCAGGCCCACCGGGAACAGCCAGACCGTCAGCCAGGTCTGGCCGGTGATGTTGACCGAATCCTCCAGCTGTTCCAGGTGCGACATGGTTTCTCCCCGTCGGGCGTAGCCGTGCGCGGCCAGGTTGCGGACCCAGTTCAGCCCCAGCGTCCAGCCGTGCAGCAGCCAGGCCATCAACCAGTGCACGGGCTGGACCGGGCCGAACAAGGTCATGGCGACCCAGAACAAGATCCAGCCCAGAGCGAGCCACTCCACGGTCTCGAGATGGCGCCGCTCTTTTTCCGGAAAGCGCTTGCAGTAGTAGGGGTTCGAGGCGTAGGCGGAACCTCGGCTCAGCAGCCATTCGCGCCATCGCGGAGAGAGTCTCGAGACCGGCCCGGCGATACCGAAGCGCGCCAGCGTCATCAGCGGAAGAAGCGGAATGCGCAGCAGGTACAACAAGGTTTCGCGCAGCGGGGCGGCGCCCAGCGGCAGATACTCTCCGTCCCGAGGCGTGCCGAAGTGAGCGCGCGAGTGATGCTCGATGTGGTTGCGGTACAGAATCCAGGGCATCAGCAGGGGAATGCCGATCAGCAGGTTCCAGGCGCGCTTGAACCAGGTCAGCTCGCCGCGCGGCATGTGGATGATTTCATGCATGAATGTGCCGGCCCGATAGAAGGCGATGCCGGCGATGACGCCGCCGGCAATCTGGCCCATCGAACCCCAGGGCAGGGTGAAATAGGCAACGGTGGCCGCCCAGGCCACGGCGGAACTGATGAGCAGGTCCGACCAGTAAATGGCGCCGTTGCGCGCAAACAGGTCATCGACCTCGGCGTGGGCGCTACGAATCCACTGTTTCTGTTCGCTTTCGTTCATGCGCTTCCATTATAAGCTGCCACTGCCGGTGGCCCTGCAAGGAC
>JAWLFD010000220.1:0-3861 GCA_041685745.1 Wenzhouxiangella sp. | reverse complement strand
GTGATCTCGTCGGTGAAGGCGCCGTTGTTCATCGCCGCCGTGGCGCGCTCGACCGAGGCCTTCGAAAACGCGTCCTGGTCCTCGCGGCTGAACTCGTACTTGGCCGCGCATTTCTCGGCGAAGCCACCCATCATGGCGCCGTCGTAGGGATTTTGCAGGCCGTCGTAGAACATGTGGTCGAGGGCCTGGACGTGGCCCATGCGCAGGCCGCGGTCCATGAGATATGGCGCGTTGGTCATGGATTCCATGCCGCCGGCGACCACGATCCCGGCGCTGCCGGCGCGGATCAGGTCGCTGCCGAGCATGGCCGCCTTGAGCCCGGAGCCGCAGACCTTGTTGATGGTGGTGGCCCCGGCGCTCATCGGCAGCCCGGCGCCGAGCGCGGCCTGGCGGGCCGGCGCCTGGCCGGTGCCGGCCGGCAGCACGCAGCCCATGATGACCTCCGAAACGTCTGCGCCCGGCACCCCGGCATCGGCCATCACCGACCCGATCACGGCCGCGCCCAGCTGGGGCGATTTCACCGGGGCGAACTGGCCCTGGAACGAACCGATCGCGGTGCGGCGAGCGGCAACGAATACGACATCATCGGACATGAGCAAGCATCCTCTCGTTGGAAAAACCCGTCGGCATTATCGCAGGTTCATCGCGGGGCAACCAGCGCCCGCTCAGGCGCGTCCTTCGGCCAGCTCGCGTCCGATCAGCATGCGCCGGATTTCGTTGGTGCCGGCGCCGATGTCGTAGAGCTTGGCGTCGCGGAGCAGGCGGCCGGTGGGGTATTCGTTGATGTAGCCGTTGCCGCCCAGCGCCTGGATGGCCTCCAGGGCCACCGTCACGGCGCTTCTGGAGGCGTGCAGCAGGCAGGCGGCGGCATCCACCCGCGACAGCTCGCCCTGGTCGTAAGCGGCAGCCACCTGGTAGGAAAACCCGCGCGAGGACTGCAGCAGGGTGTAGAGATCGCCGACCTTGGCCTGCATCAGGCCGAAGTCCGACAGGGCGCGGCCGAACTGCTTGCGTTCGCGGATGTAGGGCAGGACCTCATCGAGCGCGGCCTGCATGATCCCGATCGGCCCGCCGGAAAGCACCAGGCGCTCGGAATTGAGTCCCGACATGAGGATCCTCACCCCTTCGTGGACCTCGCCGAGCACGTTCTCGGCCGGGATCTCGCAGTTGTCGAACACCAGTTCGCAGGTATTGGAGCCGCGCATGCCGAGCTTGTCGAGCTTCTGGGCCTTGGAAAAGCCGGGAAAGCCCTGCTCGACGATGAAAGCGGTCATGCAGCGGCTGCCGGCCTCTTTTCCGGCGGTGCGCATATAGACCAGGGCGACGTCGCACTCGGGACCGTTGGTGATCCACATCTTCGAGCCGTTGGCCACCCAGACATCGCCCTTGAGCTCGGCCCGGCAGGCCATGGAGCCGACCACGTCGGAACCGGCGCCGGGCTCGGACATCGCCAGCGCCCCGACCCATTGGCCGGAGACCAGTTTCGGCAAGTATTTCTCGCGCTGCTCGGGCGTGCCGTTGCGGCACAGGTTGTCGGTGCACAGGTTGGAGTGGGCGCCGTACGACAGTCCGACCGAGGCCGAGGCCCGCGAAATCTCTTCCATCGCCACCAGGTGGGCCAGGTAGCCCATTTCCGCGCCGCCGTATTCGCCGGGGATGGTGATGCCGAGCAGGCCCAGTTCGCCCAGTTCCTGCCACAGCGCCTGGGGGAATTCGTTGGCCTGGTCGATGGCAGCGGCCTGCGGGGCGATTTGTTCGGCGGCGAAACGCCGCACCGTGTCTCTTAGCAGTTCGATGTCTTCGGGCAGTTTCATGGGCGGCGCTGCGGCAAGGGGAAACCTTTCAATTGTAATGCAGCTGTCAGTTCCGGGCGTCGCTGCGCTCAGCGGTCACATTTCTGTAATTCGAGTGACATGAACGCTTCGTATTTTCCCGGCCCAATAGACGATTGGACCCAACGCCAGATTTCGGAGTATTCATCGTGAGGCGAATTGTTCACTGGGGGCTGACCGCGGCCGGCTTGCTCATGGCGGCCTCGCTGGCGGCCCAGCCGAGTGCCGACGGCGACGATCTAGAAGCGCTGGCCGAGGAGCTGGTCCGGCTGCGCGGCCAGGTCGAGGAACTCAACGCCGAGCTCAACCAGGCCCAGGATCGCCACCGCGGCGAGATGAGTTCGCTGGCCCTGCAGAAGGGCGACCAGGAAGCCACGGTGCGGCGCGAGCGCCTGCGCGTGGAGCAGCTTCAGGCCGACCTGGCGCGCAACCGCGAACGCGCCCGCGAAGCCGGGATTGCCGGCGAGGCCCTGCTGCCGATCGCCGAGGGTGCGATCGCCGATCTCAAGGTCCACATCCAGTCTTCGCTGCCGTTCAAGCCCGGCGAGCGCATGCAGGCCGTCGAGGAGATCGAAGACCGGATCGCCGCCGGCGCGCTGACCCCGGCGCGCGCGATCAACCAGATCTGGCGGTTCTACGAAGACGAGCTGCGCCTGACCCGCGAGAACGGCCTGCACAGCCAGATCATCGAGCTCGACGGTGAGCGGTTGCTGGCCGACGTCGCCCGGCTGGGGACGGTGGCGATGTACTTCCGCACCCGCGACGGCGAGTTCGGCCACGTCACCCGCAGCGGCGATCAGTGGCGCTTCGAGCGGCTGGAAGAACGCGCCGCCGTGCGCCAGGTCGAGACCCTGTTCGACTCGCTGCAAAAGCAGATCCGAGCCGGGTATTTCGAGTTGCCCAACGCCGCCATCCGGCCGGAGTCCTGAGCATGCAAGCGACTTTTTTGCGAATCTTTATCGCGCTGAGCCTGCTGCTGACAGCCGGCCTGGGCCTGGCCCAGGACGCGCCGCAGGAGACCCCGACCGAAGAACCCGCGCTGACGGCAGAACCGGCCGACGAGCAGGATGCCCAGCCCGTGGTCGAGCAGGCCCCCTCGCTGCGCCAGGCCTACCAGCGCGAGTTCGCCTTCCTGCAGGGGCAAAAGGCCGACCTGGAGCGCCGGCTGGCGGCCTTCACCGACACCGCCGAGCGTGAGCAAGGCCGCCTGCAGGCCGACATCGAGGCGCTGGAGCGCGAGCTGATCGATCTGACCGCCCAGGCCGACCGGCTCGAAGACCAGGTGTTCGAGGCCGAGCGCTCGGTCGAGTCGGCCGGCGAAAACGTCAACCTGCTGGCCGCAACCTTCCAGCAGGCCGAGGTCACCGTCGACGGCTACCAGGCCCCGGCGCTGGAGGGCGACAGCATCCCCGGCGAGGCCGATGTCCAGGCGCTGTTCGCCGCCGTGGCCGGCGAGCTCGACCAGCGCGGTCGGATTCGCGCCGAGCCGGGCGAGTTCTTCCTTGCAGACGGCACCCGCGTCGGCGGCGAGATCATTCACGTCGGCCGCATCGCCAGCTACGGCGTCAGCGAGCGCGGCGCCGGCGTACTGGCCCCGGCCGGCGAGGGCGAACTGAAATTGTGGAACGAGACCTCGGCCGAGGCCGCGCGCGCGCTGGCTGCCGGCCAGGCCGTCGACCCGCTGCCGATCTTCATCTACGAGAACCTGCGCACCGAAGTCGAGCAGTCGACCGAGCGCGGCCTGTTCGACAAGGTCGCCCAGGGCGGGGTGATCGGCTGGATCATCTTCGGCCTCGGCATGGTGGCCCTGCTGCTGGTGCTGCTGCGGGCGATTTTCCTGTTGCGCGCGGGGCGGTCCACCGGCCGGGTGGTCGACCGCGTCGAAGGCCACATCCGCCGGCGCGACCGCGAAGGCGCCCTGGCCGTGCTCGACAAGCGCCAGGGCGCGACCGCGCGCGTGGTGGCCACCGCCATCCGCAACCTGGACCGCGATCGCGAGCACCTCGAAGACATTGTCTCCGAGGCCATC
>JAWLFD010000219.1:0-3866 GCA_041685745.1 Wenzhouxiangella sp. | reverse complement strand
GGTCACCTCGACGATGGTCAGCGCATCCCCGTCCGGGTCGCTGTCGTTGGCCAGCACGTCAAGCCGGTTGTCGGCGGAATCCTGCTCGACGCTGAACGAACTGTCGCTCGCCTGCGGCGGCTGATTGTCCAGCACCACCTCGCCTTCGGTGACCGTTTCGGTCACTTCCTCAAACCGATAGGTATCGACCTCGCGCTTGTGCTGCACGGGATTGCGCAGCGCGCGCCGAATCCACGGGGCTTCCGACGGCACCTCGACCTGGCGCAGCTCGGTAATCGGGCCCTCGGGACTGACCCGGACGCGTTCGGTGCGCGACTGCTCGGTCACAAACGCGATCTCGACCCGGCGATTGCGACTGCGGTTGTCTTCGCTGTTGTTGGGGTAACGGGGCTCGGTTTGGCCTCGCCCTTCCCAGGTGATTTCATCGGCGTCGATGCCGGCCGAACGCAGGTAATCGACCACCGACTGCGCCCGGCGCTCGCTCAGCCTCTGGTTGTAGGCCGCCGGCCCCAGGTCACAGGTATGGCCGACCACCTGGATACGGCCGATCAGTCGATCTTCGCGGATCGCTCCGATCAGCTCCGAAAGCGTCTCGCGCGCGGCCGGACGCAGTTCAGCGCTGTCGAGCCCAAACGTCGCCTGGTCGGAAAGCGTGACCTCGGTGGCCACCACCCGCTCCTCGAAGCGTGGCTCGGGCATGACCTCCACCTGCTGTTCGCGGAATGTCCGAACCGGGCGGTGATTGCCGCCGAAACTGTAGCTGTAGACCAGCGACGCGCGCAGATCATTGCGATCTTCGACCAGGTCGCCCCGCTTGACCGCCCAGCCCGTGCGCAGCGAAAGTCCGTGCGGCGTGCCGGCAAAGAAACGATCGGCGGTGAACGAGGCCGTCAGCTGGGTATTGCCGAAATCTCCGTTTTCATAATCGAGACCGCCACGAAGGCGCAGCAGACGATCATCGTAATATCGGCCGGCCCGCAGCCCCAGACCCCAGTCGAACGGCTTTTCGAACAGTTCGGTCACCCGCTCCAGCTGATCGATTCGGGTAAAGCCCCGTCCATCAAGCTCGCCGCGCACGGTCACCTCGCTCAGATCCACGGCGCGGTTGACCAGGCGTTCATCGGTCAGAGCACGCATGCCGTAGAAGCTCATGAACCAGTCTTCGTATTCGTATCCCGCGCCCAGGGTCAGCTTGCGGTCGTCGTGCTGGTTCTGATCGGCCGCAACAAACAGCTTGGCCACTCGGCCATCGGTATAGACCGGACCGTCGGGACCGAGCTCTGATTTGCCGGAGAACAGCCAGTGATAGTTGAGTTTCAGGCCGCCGGCGCTCTTGCGCCCCAGCCAGCCTTCGCCGATCAACGCGGAGTTGGGGGCTTCGGTCAGGGTCGCCATGAATTCGCCGATGAAATCGAATTCGGTGTCGATCCCCACGCCGACTCGATAGCGATCGCCGGCAAAAGTCATGGTCGGCGACTGATTCATCGAGCGCGCCTGATCGTCTGGCCGCTCGTCGACCTGGGCGCTCAAGGTACCGGAAACGGCCACCATGGCCGCCAGAATGACTTTTTTCATGACGCAGTGTCCCCGTCGCATTGAATGACGCATATCCTTCCCGAGTATAGCGTCTTCAGCGATACTTGCTGTAGGACTTCTCCTCGACGATCTTCGATCCCAGTTCGAGGTTGATGGCCTTCTTGATGGCCGCACGTTCATCGTTGGTGACATAAACCGCGCGCGCCAGTTCGATGAAGCGCTCGCCGAAGCGGCCGGCGCGTTCTTCATCACGAATCGAATCTTCGATGTCCCAGAGTCGCTCGTTGACCGCCTTCAGCTCGGCGCGCAGGCGAACGGCCTCCTCATTCTCGAGCTCCGACCGGCGCCACACCTCTTCCAGCAACTGCCGTTCATGCCCGACGTTGGCCAGCTTCCCGGCATCGTCGATACGTTCGGCCTTGATCTCCAGGATGGTGAGCTTGTCGAGAAGCTCACCCGGGGAAACGGGGGTCATCAATTGCACGGATTTCTCTCCAGGCAGAGGCCGGCAAAGCCAGGGCGGCAGATCGACGCCGAGTCATTGCCGAGCCGGAAAAACAAAAAAGCCGCCCGGCGTGCAGGCGGCTTTCGGGTCAGGACACTGACCATGGCAGCAGGCGCAAGGGTCAGCCCTTGTTCTCGTTCAACGCCTTCATGCTCAGGCGAATGCGGCCCTGCTTGTCCACTTCCAGGACCTTGACCTTGACCTTGTCGCCCTCGGCCAGCTCGTCGGTCACGTTCTCGACCCGCTCGTCGGAAATCTGGGAAATGTGGACCAGTCCGTCCTTGCCGGGCAGGATGGTCACGAAGGCACCGAAGTTCATGATCTTGGTCACCGTACCTTCATACACCGTCCCGACCTCGACGTCCGCCGTGATCTGCTCGATGCGCCTGCGGGCATCGTCGGCCGCGGCCTGGTTGACCGAAGCGATGGTTACCGTGCCGTCGTCCTGGATGTCGATGGTCGTGCCGGTTTCCTCGGTGATCGCGCGGATGGTCGAGCCGCCCTTGCCGATCACGTCGCGAATCTTGTCCGGGTGAACCTTCATGGTGAACAGGCGCGGCGCGTACTGGCTCATCTCGGCGCGCGGGGCCTGGATGACCTCGTTCATCTGCGACAGGATGTGGCGGCGTGCATCGGTGGCCTGCTTGAGCGCCACGCGCATGATCTCCTCGGTGATGCCGTCGATCTTGATGTCCATCTGCAGCGCGGTGACACCGTCTTCGGAACCGGCGACCTTGAAGTCCATGTCGCCGAGATGATCCTCGTCACCCAGGATATCGGTCAGCACCGCGAAGCGGTCGCCGTCCTTGATCAGGCCCATGGCGATACCGGCCACCGGCGCCTTGATCGGCACGCCGGCATCCATCAGCGCCAGCGAGCCGCCGCAGACCGTGGCCATGGAGCTCGAACCATTCGATTCGGTGACCTCGGAGACCAGGCGCAGCACGTACGGGAATTCCTCCCCGGTCGGCACGACGGCCATCAGGGCGCGCTTGGCCAGACGACCGTGGCCGATCTCGCGGCGCTTGGGACCGAGCATGAAACTGGTTTCACCGACGCAGAACGGCGGAAAGTTGTAGTGCAGCATGAACTGCTCTTTCGACTCCCCTTCCGGCGCGTCGACGATCTGCGCATCGCGACCCGTACCCAGCGTGGCCACGACCATGGCCTGGGTTTCGCCGCGCGTGAAGATGGCCGAACCGTGGGTGCGCGGAAACACGCTGAGCTGCATGTCCAGCGGCCGCACGGTGGTCAGGTCGCGGCCGTCGATGCGCGGATTGCCCGACAGGATGCGGTCCCGGACCTGGTTCTTTTCCAGCTTGCCGAAGGCTTGCTTGACCTCGTCGAGATCCGGCCCGCCTTCGGCACCCTCCGGGCACAGCGCCTCGATGACATTCTGGCGCACCGCGCCGATCGCCTCGCGGCGGGCCATCTTGTCGGTGATGGCGTAGGCCTCGGCGAGCCCGGCGCTGGCCAGTTCTGCGACTTTCTCGGCCAGGCCTTCCGGCTTGGCCGGCGGCTGCCAGTCCCACTTCGGCTTGCCGGCCTCGGCGGCCAGTTCCTCGATCGCCTGGATGGCGACCTGCATCTGCTCGTGGCCGAAGGTGACCGCACCCAGCATTTCGTCTTCGGTCAACAGGTCGGCTTCGGATTCGACCATCAAAACGGCTTTCGAGGTCCCGGCAACCACCAGGTCCAGGCGCGATTCGTTGAGCTGGGTCTGGGTGGGGTTGATCACGTATTCGCCGTTGACGAAGCCAACGCGGGCCGCTCCGATGGGCCCATCGAACGGCAGGCCCGCGAGGGTCACGGCGGCAGACGCACC
>JAWLFD010000218.1:0-3886 GCA_041685745.1 Wenzhouxiangella sp. | reverse complement strand
TGGTCGCCGGTTTCGGAGCGCTGCAGGAATTTCTGCGTGACGGGCTGAACGCCTTCGCCGAAATGGGCCCGGCCGATCATTTCCTCGACACCATCAGCGCGCGCGAGCGGGCGGGACTCGAGGCCATGCGCGCCGGCAGCGACTGGCCGTTCGAGACCTGGATCGGGCAGGGGCCGTAACCGCGCCACTCGGGGCGACGGCCTGGATTGCACCGGCAGCGCTTCGATCAGGCCGGACAGGTATAATGCGCGGCCCTGGCCCGAGCCCCGCTCTCCATGAAACTTCGCAATATCGCCATCATCGCGCACGTCGACCACGGCAAGACGACGCTGGTCGACCAGCTGTTGCGCCAGTCCGGCGAATTCGCCGCCCACGAGCGCCTGACCGAGCGGATGATGGATTCCGAAGACCAGGAGCGCGAGCGCGGCATCACCATCCTGGCCAAGAACACCGCCATTACCTGGCGCGACTGGCGGATCAACATCGTCGACACGCCCGGGCACGCCGACTTCGGCGGCGAGGTCGAGCGCGTGCTGTCGATGGTGGATTCGGTGCTGCTGCTGGTCGACGCGGTCGACGGCCCCATGCCTCAGACCCGCTTCGTGACCCAGAAAGCCTTTGCCATGGGCTTCAAGCCGATCGTGGTGATCAACAAGATCGATCGTCCCGGCGCGCGCCCGGACTGGGTGCTCAACCAGACCTTCGATCTGTTCGACAAGCTCGGTGCGACCGACGAGCAGCTCGACTTCCCGGTGATCTACGCCTCGGGCCTGAACGGCTACGCCGGCCTGGACGAGAGCGTGCGTGAGGGCGACCTGGTGCCGCTGTTCGAGGCCCTGGTCGAGCACGTGCCGGCGCCGCCGGTGGATCCGGACGGGCCGTTCCAGATGCAGGTCTCGACGCTTTCGTTTTCGACCTATGTCGGTCTGATCGGCGTGGGCCGCATTCGTCGCGGCAAGGTCAGAACCAACCAGCCGGTCAGCGTGATCGACCGCGACGGCAAGAAGCGATCGGGCCGGGTCCTGCAGGTGCTGGGTTTCAAGGGGCTAAAGCGCGAGGAAATCGCCGCGGCCGAAGCGGGTGACATCGTCGGCATTTCCGGACTCGAGAACATCAGTATTTCCGATACGATCTGCGATCCGGCCGCGGTCGAAGCGCTGCCGCCGCTGACGGTCGACGAGCCGACCATCCACATGACCTTCCAGGTCAACGATTCGCCGTTCGCCGGCCGCGAAGGCAAGTATCTGACCAGCCGTCAGCTGCGCGCGCGGCTGTATCAGGAAGCCACCCATAACGTGGCCCTGCAGGTCGCCGACACCGCGGACCCTGACCAGTTCGACGTCGCCGGTCGCGGTGAGCTGCACCTGTCGGTGCTCATCGAATCGATGCGCCGCGAGGGCTACGAGCTGTCCGTTTCCCGCCCGCGCGTGCGCAAGCGCGAGGTCGATGGCGAGATCCACGAGCCCTGGGAATCGGTGGTGCTGGATCTGGAAGAGGCCTACCAGGGTGCGGTCATGCAGGCCATGGGCGAGCGCAAGGCCCAGCTCAAGGACATGACGCCCGACGGCAAGGGCCGGGTTCGGCTGGACTACATCGCCCCGGCGCGCGGCCTGATCGGCTTTCAGTCGAGCTACCGCACCATGACGGCCGGAACCGGGCTGTTCTTTCGCGTTTTCGACCACTGGGGGCCGGCCACCGAGAAGCTGGCCGGACGGATCAACGGTACCCTGATCAGCATGGAGCAGGGCACCACCGTGGCCTATGCCCTGTTCAACCTGCAAGACCGCGGCAAGCTCTTCGTCGGTCCCGGCCAGGAAGTCTATGAAGGCATGATCATCGGTCTGCACGCGCGCGAAAACGACCTCGTGGTCAATCCGCTCAAGACCAAGAAGCTGACCAATGTCCGTGCGGCCGGCAAGGACGACGCGCTGTTGCTGACACCGCCGATTCGCATGAGCCTGGAGCAGGCGCTGGAATTCCTGGCCGACGACGAGCTGCTCGAAGTCACCCCCGAATCGATCCGCCTGCGCAAGCGCCTGCTCAAGGAGTACGAGCGCAAGCGCGCCGAACGTTCGGCCGACTGAGCGGAAGTCGTTCTCCCGACCCGCGCCAACCGAGTCCGCTCGGCGATGTCATACTTGGCGCTTTCCCTGGCGTGGTCGAGCATGAATCAGGCCGTTTCCCGGGATTCCGGGCCCGACAGATCGAGCACGAAGACCCGGGCAGGGGTGCTGCTGTTGGCGATCCTGTGCCTGTCGGGCGCGGTTGCGGCCACGCCGGCCGATTTTCGGGGTTCCCTGGACGAAGCCCGCAGCATCAGCTACCGGGACTGGCATCAGGCGCAGGTGCTGCTCGATGAACTGGCACCGCTGATCGATCAGGCCGAGTTGCGCGAGTACGTCGATTTCCACCTGCTTCAGGCGCGCCATCTCGTGCTGGCCGATCGATCCGAGGAGGCGCTGGCGCGGGTCGACGAGTTGCTGGCCCTCGAACTGCCCGATGACCAGCGGCTGCGCGCCCTGCAACTCAGCGCCAACATCGGCGTGCTGCTGCGTCGCTACGAGGGCGCTTTCGATTCGCTCGGACAAGCCCTGTCCATCGAAGTCGACCAGCAAGACCCCGCGGCGCGAATTTCCACCCTGAACATGGCCGCCTACATGTTCGGTCGGGTCGGGGAGTACGGGCGGGGCATGGACTACGGCGAGCGGGCCTTGGGCCTGGCCCGGGCCATGGACAGTCGCTCGCAGGCCTGCGTGGCGCTGCAGCGGCTGGCGCCGGTCTACAAGTGGGCCGAGCGCGCGGAACAGGCCGAGCAGGCCTACCGGGCCGGCATCACCGAATGCATCGAGGTCGGCAACGGCACGTTCGCCGCCGTACTTCAGCATGGCCTGGCCGATCTCCTGCGCCGCGGCGACCGGCTCGATGAGGCGCTGAGTCTGGCAGAGGCGGCGATCGCAGCGCTCGATCAGACCGAGTATCCGCTGGGCGAGCACGAAGCACGCCTGGTTCGCGCCGAGACCCTGCATCAACTGGATGCCCTGCCGGCCTCGTGGCCCGAGGAACTGGCGCAACTGACCGATTATTTTGACCGGCAGGGATTGTGGGATCAGCGCGCTCGCCTGGAAGCCCTGCAGGCGGAACTTGCCGAGAAGGAAGGTGATTTCGAGCGCGCGCTGATGCACCTGCGTCGTCACATGCAAGCGCGCGAGGCGTTCCTCGGTCGTGAGCGTTCCATGCGCCTGGCCCATCTACAGGTCGAGTTCGACAGCCGCTTTCAGCGCCAGGAAATCGAACTGCTGCGCGAAACCACGCGCGTGGCCCAGCTGGAGGCCCAGGCCGCCGCCCAGCAGCGTCAGATTCGCAGCTTCGGGCTGTTGTTGATTGCGCTGGTGTTTTTCGTGCTGCTCGCTCTGCTGCTACGGGCGTTTCGCGGTCGCCGGCGCTTTCGAGACCTGTCCCGGCGCGACGGTCTCAGCGGTCTGGCCAACCACACCTGGTTTTTCGAGCGGGCGCAGCTGCTGCTGGACCGGTTCTCACGCGACCCCGGACAGGGCCGGGTCGTTCTGGTCGCTGCCGACATCGACCACTTCAAGCGCGTCAACGACATCTACGGTCATCGCGTCGGCGACGGGGTACTGGGTCGCACCGCCCGGCGTTTGCGCGAGGTTTTCCCCGATCAAGCCCTGGTCGGCCGCATCGGCGGCGAGGAGTTTGCCGTGCTGGTTCCCATCGAAACGCTGAACGAAGTGCTGGCATGCATCGACCGTTTCCGCGCTTCCGACGCGGTTGCCAAGCGCAGCGGCGATCCTGAGGTCACGGTCAGCTTCGGGGTCAGTTGTTATCGTCCGGGCGACGACATCTATTCCCTGCGCGAACGGGCCGATCG
>JAWLFD010000217.1:0-3889 GCA_041685745.1 Wenzhouxiangella sp. | reverse complement strand
CTACCAGGGCAGTTCCTCGCCGTTGGCGTGGCGGAAGCTGCCGGTATTGTCCAGGCCGAGCTCCTCGATGCGCTTGATCAGGTTGGCGGCGGCCTCATCGGGGTCGACGTGGCCGGTGTGGCGGGTCATGCCGGTGCGCACGTAACCGGGGTGGAGCAGGCCGACGGCGATCCGGCGATCTTTCAGCTCATGGGCCAGCGAGACCCCGGCGGTGTTGACCGCAGCCTTCGACATGCGGTAGCCGTAGCTGCCGCCGGAGGTGTTGTCGGCGATCGAGCCCATGCGCGAGGTGATGATGACCACCTTGCCGCCGTCGACCAGCTGGCCCAGCAGCGCGCGGGTCACCCGCAGCGGGGCGAGCGAGTTGACCTCGAACTGCACGCGGAATTCGTCGAGCTGGTCCTCGATGTCTTCCAGGCTGGTCGAGCGCATCACCCCGGCGTTGTTGATCAGCAGGTCCAGCCTGGTGCCGCTCAGGCGATCGGCCAGGTCGGCAAGACTGTCCCCATCGGTGATGTCGATGCCGGCCTCGACCCGCACGTCCAGGGCGTCGAGCTCGTCGGAGGACTGGCGGCAGACCGCGATGACGTCGTGCCCGGCATCGCTGAGCTGGCGGGTCAGTTCGAAGCCGATGCCGCGGTTGGCGCCGGTGATCAGTGTCGTGGTCATGGTCTGCTCCTGTTGGATTCGTGATGGCAACGCGTCCAGCCTAACAGCCCGCCTGTCGGCGCGCGGCGTTGCCTGTGCTAACATCGGTCGGGAGAGCCGTTTTGGTGTGGCGGCGTTCGATTTCCTTGAGGGTTTGCCATGAACAAGCATCTTCCCGCACGTCTGTTTCTTGCCGTATTGCTGCTGTCGATGACCGCGCCGCTGGCCCTGGCCGACCGCCAGACCGAGGGCGACCTGCTGCTCATCGACAAGGTCATGGCGGCGATGGACCGCGACCTGCCCGGCAACGGCCTGACCATGGCCGAGGTCGAGCGGCGTTTCGGCAGCCCGGCCGAGCGCGCCCCGGCCGTGGGCGAGCCGCCGATCACGCGCTGGACCTACGACGACTACAGCGTCTACTTCGAGCACGACCTGGTCATCGAAAGCGTGCTCCATCCGGAAGCCGTCATCCGCGAAGTCGCCGACCGCCGCGACTAGAACGCCCGGCGGTCCGCAGCGCCATGCCGCATACCGAATACCGACTGCCGGCCGAATGGGAAGCGCAAAGCGCCACCCTGCTGGCCTGGCCGCACCCGGCCTCGGACTGGTCTGAACGGCTGCCCGGCATCCAGCAGGAATACGTCCAGCTCGTCCGCGCCATCGCCCGGCGCCAGCCGGTGGTGCTGCTGGTCCCGCCCGACAGCGAGGAAGCGCGCGAACGGCTGGGCCCCATGCCCGGCCTGCACCTGGCCCAGATGCCCTACGACGATACCTGGTGCCGCGACTACGGCCCGATCACCCTGGTCAGCGCCGGCGAGCGGCTGGCGCTGGATTTCCAGTTCGACGGCTGGGGCGGCAAGTACCCGGCCGCGCGCGACAACCGGGTCAACACCCTGCTCGCCCGCCACGCGCTGTTTTCGCACCTGCACTTTCGCCAGTACCTGTTCGAACTCGAAGGCGGCGCGATCGAAAGCGACGGCCAGGGCACGCTGCTGGTCAACTGGCACTGCCTGCACGAGCGCCACCCGCACCTGAGCCGGGCCGAGATCGAGTACGAGCTGTTTGCCCTGCTCAACGTCGAGCGCGTGATCGGCATCGATATCGAACCCCTGCCCGGCGACGACACCGACGGCCACATCGACACCCTGGCCCGCTTCATCAGCGCCGAGACCATCGCCTGGCAGCAGCAGCCCGACCAACAGCGCAGCGGCCGGCTGAAAAGCCAGCTGCAGGCGCTGGAACGCGCCGACGGCCGGCCCTACCGGCTGCTGGAACTGCCCCACCCGGAAGGCGTCGACCCCACCCTGCCGGCCAACTACGTCAACTTCCTGTTCATCAACGGCGCCTGCCTGGTGCCGTCCTACGGCGTGGCCGCCGACGTCGAGGCGCGCGAGCGGCTCCAGGCCGCCCTGCCCGACCGCGCCGTCGAGGGCGTCCCGGCCGCGGTGATGATCGAACAATACGGCGGTCCGCACTGCGCCAGCATGCAGATTCCCGGAGCGCTGGGATGAGCCAAACGCCGGGCGCCGGAGCGCTGCGCGTCGCCCTGGTCCAGCACGCCATGGGCCCGGACCGCGACGCCAACCACGCCGCCAGCCTCGAGGGCATCGACCGCGCCGCCGCCGCCGGCGCCGAGCTGGTCGTGCTGCCCGAACTGCACGCCAGCGAATACTTCTGCAAGTACCAGGACCCGGCCCTGTTCGACCTGGCCGAGCCGCTCGACGGACCCAGCCACGACGCCCTGGCCGGCGCCGCCGAGCGCCACGGCGTGGTCGTGGTCGGCTCGATCTTCGAGCAGCGCGCCCCGGGCCTGGCCCACAACACCGCGCTGGTGTTCGAGCGCGACGGCGCCCTGGCCGGCGTCTACCGCAAGATGCACATCCCCGACGATCCCGGCTACAACGAGAAGTTCTACTTCACCCCCGGCGACCTGGGCTTCGAGCCCATCGACACCTCGGTCGGCCGCCTGGGCGTGCTGGTGTGCTGGGACCAGTGGTACCCGGAAGCCGCCCGCCTGATGGCCCTGGCCGGGGCCGAGATCCTGGTCTACCCGACCGCCATCGGCCGCGACCCCAACGACAGCGCCGATGAACAATACCGCCAGCTCGACGCCTGGCGCACCATCCAGCGCAGCCACGGCGTGGCCAACGGCCTGCCGGTGCTGTCGGTCAACCGGGTCGGGTTCGAGCCCGACCGCTCCGGCGCGGGCCGGGATGCGGAATTCTGGGGCCACAGCCTGATCGCCGGCCCCCAGGGCGAGATCATCGACGAGGCCGGCTCCGAGGCCGAAGTGCTGGTCGCCGACATCGACCGGGCCCGCTCCGAAACCGTGCGCCGCATCTGGCCGTTTTTGAGAGACCGCCGCATCGACGCCTACGCCGACCTGCTCAAGCGCTACCGGGGCCGATGAACATCGCTCACGCCAACTTGTCTTATGCTTTGTTCATCCATCAAGCAACAGGACACTCACCATGCCATCCACTGTCCGCCTTGTTCTGCTGACCGCTGCCGCGCTGGTTCTGGCCGGCTGTGCGACCACGCCGCAGTCGGACTACTCCCACGACGGCCTGGAACTGCGCGAGGTGCGCGGTCTCGACGAGGTCTGGGTGCGGCCGGGCACCGACTTCGCCGGCTATGAAAACCTGCTCGTCGAGCCGGTCGAAGTCGCCTTCGACCCGCACTGGGATCCGCGCCGGTCCGGCAGTCGGCTGCGCCTGCGCGACGAGGAACGAGAAGAAATCCGGCGCGACGCCGCCGAGCTGTTCGACCGCACCTTCCGGCGCGAACTGGAGCGCTCCGAACGCTTCGAACTGGTCGAACAGGCCCAGGGCAATACCCTGGTCTTCGAACCCCGGATCATCGACCTGATCATCAACGCCCCCGAAGACCGCATGGCCACCAGCCGGGTGCGCACCTACGTCTCCGAGTTCGGCCGCGTGACCCTGGTCGGTGAGCTCAAGGACGCCGAAAGCGGCGCCATCGTGGCCCGCATCGCCGACCGCGAAATCGCCCGCGCCATCCGACCGCTGGAGTTCACCGACCGCTTCGCCAACGAGCGCGAAGGCGAGCGCGTGGTCCGGCAGTGGGCGCAGACCCTGGTCGAACAGCTCGACGGACTTTAACTCGCGCTGATCCGCGTGATTTCCGCAAGACCCATGCATCGCAAGGAACGAGACATTTATGCCAAAGTCCAGCAAGGCCCGGCCGGCATTCAGGACGGAAGCTGAAGAACGCGAATACT
>JAWLFD010000216.1:0-3911 GCA_041685745.1 Wenzhouxiangella sp. | reverse complement strand
CCGCCGACGGCCAGGTTTCCGACCACGACCACCGGGATCGGCGGGCGAGCGGTCGGACGCCGCCAGCGCGAGCCCAGCAGCTGTCGATACATGCCGGACAGGGCACGCCAGGGCCACGGCGGGTCGTCCGTCTGATACCAGAGGCGGTTGGCGTAGCGCTCCAGCCGGGCCCGCATCGGGCAGAACCCTCAGCGATCCACCAGCTGCAGCTTGTGCAGATGGCGATAGATGCCGTTCTCGTGCGCCAGCAGCGATTCGTGCGTGCCGCTCTCGACCACGCGTCCGCCGTCGACCACGACGACCTGGTCGGCTTTCTGAACGGTCGCCAGCCGGTGCGCGATCACCAGCGTCGTCCGTCCGGCCATCAGCACTTCCAGGGCGGCCTGCACGGCCTGCTCGGACTCGGCGTCCAGGGCCGAGGTGGCCTCGTCGAGGATCAGGATGGGCGCATCCTTGAGCAAGGCTCGTGCGATGGCCAGGCGCTGCCTCTGGCCGCCGGAGAGCAAGGCGCCGCCTTCGCCGATGGATGCATCCAGGCCGTCCGGGAGGCGCTCGATGAATTCCATCGCGTGGGCCGCCCGCGCCGCTTCCTCGATGGCTGTTCGCGACGGGTTGCCGACACTGCCGTAGGCAATGTTGGCGGCCACCGTATCGTTGAACAGCACGACGTCCTGGCTGACCAGCGCAATCTGGCGCCGCAGGGCGCCGAGGGCGTAATCGCCCAGGTCCACCCCGTCGATCCGGACCTGGCCGGCGTCGGGGCGATAAAACCGCGGCAGCAGCTTGACCAGCGTGGTCTTGCCTGAACCCGAGCGGCCCACCAGCGCGGTCACCGTACCGGCCGGTATCCGGAAGCTGATGTCGATCAGCGTTGCCAGGTCGGCCGCCGGATAGCGGAAACAGACCCTGTCGAACTCGATTTCCCCGCTCACCCGGCCTGGGTCGACCTCGCCCTCGTCCGGCTCCGGCGGCGTATCCAGCACGGCAAAGATGCTTTCGGCGGCGGCCAGGCCTTTCTCGATGACCACGTGCATCTTGGTCAGACGCTTGAGCGGCGGAATGCAGGCGACCATGGCGGCCAGCACGGACATGAAGATGCCGGCCGTGACCTCGGCGCGCATGAAGTCGCTGGCGGCGATGATCAGCAGCAGGATCACCGCGGCCCCGGCCGCCAGCTGGATCAGCGACGAGGACAGCAGCTGGGTGGCGGTCAACCTCAGGTGAAGCCTGCGGTTATTCTCATTAATTTTTGAAAATGCTATTTTTTCTCTATCACTGGCACCAAAAACCTTGATCACTTCGTGGCCGTTCACCGCCTCTTCGGTCACGTGCGTCACGTCGCCCATGGAGTCCTGGATTCGGGTCGAGATGCGCCGGAAGCGCCGGCTGATCACGGTCACCACCAGGGCGATCACCGGCACCAGCAGCAGCATCGTCATGGTCAGGCGCCAGGACTGGATCAGCATCACCGTGATCAGCGCCACCACCGTGAGAACGTCGCGCACCGCCCCGATCAAGGCCGTGGTCGTCGCCTGCGCGACCTGCTCGGCGTTGTAGGTCACGCGCGAAATCATCTGACCGGAGGAGTGGCGATCAAAATAGGCTGCCGGCAGTTCCAGGTAGCGGGCGAACAAGTCGCCGCGCAGATCCGCAATGACCCGGCGACCGACCCACTCCATCCCGAACACGCCGCCGAAATTGCCCAGGATCCGCAGCAGCACGGCCGCCAGCACCAGGGCCGGCAACCACAGGTTGAGGGTGGGCTCGGGCGCCGCGATGGTGTCGTCGATCAAGGGCCGCAGCAGGTAGAAGAACAGCCCCTGTCCGGCCGCATCAAGGGCCACGGCAAATACGGCCAGCGCGAAGATGGCGCGCTGGCGCCTGACGTAGCCCAGCAGACGCCGATAAAGGCGCGGCGCTTCGGCCACGACCCGCGTCACTGCTCTTCCCCGGGCGCTTCCATCGTGGCGATTCCGACCCTGCCGATCCCCTCGGCGGCCGCCGCATCAAGCACCAGGACAACCAGCCCGTGCGTGGCGCGCGCGTCGGCCCGGACGACCAGCGGCGCATCGGGTGCGGCATCGCGGCTTTCGCTCAGAACGGCCCGAACGGCCGCGCGGGTGTTCTCGGTCAGCAGGCGGTCGTCGATGAAAATCCGTCCGTCGTCGCTGATCGTCACCTCGATCACCTGCGGGACCGATTCGGCCTCGGATGTGGTCGCCTCGGGCAGCTCCAGACGCAGCAGGGCCTGGCGGTCGAACGTCGTGGAGACCATGAAGAAGATCAGCAGCAGGAAGACCACGTCGATCAGCGACGTCAGGTTGATTTCCGGCTCCTCGCGGTCTTCGTTTTGCAGGCGCATCGCGGCGTTCTCGGCTCAGCCGCCGGCGCGACCGTGGAACTTCTGGCGGCTGATCTGACCGTGCTCGATGGCCTGCAGCAGCTTGAGCGCCTGGGCTTCCATCTGCAGCACGTAGTCGCGTACCAGACCCCGGAAGTAGCGGTAGAAGAAGTAGGTCGGAATGGCAACGCTCAGACCTGCCGCAGTGGTGATCAGCGCCTCGGAGATGCCGCCGGCCATTTCGTTCGGGTCACCGACGCCGTGCAGCATGATCGCGCTGAATACGCGGATCATGCCGATGACGGTTCCCAGCAGACCCAGCAAGGGCGTGATCCCGGCAATGGTCCCCAGCGTGTTGAGGAATCGCTCCAGGCTGTGGACCACCTGGCGTCCCGCGTCCTCGACCGCCTCCTTGATCACCTCTCGGCGCCGGTCGCGATGCTCCAGCGCGGCCGCCAGCACTTCGCCGAGCGGCGAACTCAGGCGCAGCTGCTCGATGTGCTGATGATCCAGCTCTTCCTGGGCGGCCCAACGCTGCACCTGGTCCGGCAAGCCCGGCGGCACGACCCGGGCTCGGCGCAGCGCGAGAAACCGCTCCAGGATGATCGCCACGGCCAGTACCGAGCACAACACGATCGGCGCCATCAGCCAGCCGCCGGCAATCACGATTTCTAGCATGTTTCTTCCAGCCTCATCGACGGACCCGGTGGAGACAACCCTGGCCGGGCATGATAACGGGTTTGCACGGTCGGGTTCGTCGAGCCGCGACCGGCGCGGTCACGGACAGCCCGACGCGATGTGCCAGAACTGTCGCCGGCGACCGCGTTCGGACTCCACCAGCGGAGCCCGATCTGGTACCAGCCGCACGCGCAGGGCGCCGCATTGACCGGTGGTGACCAGGGGGATGGCACGCCGCTCCAGGCGTTCGACCAGCTCGCGATGCGGCCGCCCGAAACGGTCGTGACGGTCGACCGAGGCGAGGGCGAGGTTCGGCGCCAGACGATCCAGGAACGGCGCACTCGCAGCCCGTCGATGGCCGCCGGCCGACAGCACGAGAACATCAGCACCCAGTTCCGGGTCATCCATGAGCAAACGGTTTTCGACCAGCCGGTCGATACCGCCGGACAGCAGGACGCGCCCGCCGGGCCCGTCGATCATGGCCACGCAGCCGCTGTTGTCGCCCAACTCCGGCAGCGCCGCAGAAGGATGCAGGAAAGACAGACGATACCGTCCCAGGGACCAGCGCTCTCCGCGCCGACAGGGTCGGCCTTCCAGGCCCGGAGCCACCCGTACCCGGAGCGGATGCGACCAGCCAGCTGCCGTTGGCAAGCCGCCGGCATGCCCGCGATGTCCCCGCGAGACCACGACCCCGTCGAGGAAATCACCTCCGCGCCCGGCCGCGGCCGCAGGCAGCAGGCGATTGAGCGAGTCTCGTCCCGCCCCGTCGCCGGGACCGGTATCGTAAAGGACTCTGCGGCCGCCGCTTTCGAGCAGCACGGCCTGGCCGTCGCCGACGTCGAACATGGTCAACTCCAGGACCGAATCATCCAGGCCGCGATCGTCGGGCAGC
>JAWLFD010000215.1:0-3959 GCA_041685745.1 Wenzhouxiangella sp. | reverse complement strand
TCGCTGATGGAGCGCGATCGCATAGACCGGGTCTCTATGGCGGTAGTGCAGATTCACTCGCCCGAAGGCACGGGTTCGGGGAGCCTGGTGGAAGGGTCTGACCTGATCTACACCAACCGGCATGTCGTCGAGGGCTTTTACGAGTTTGACGTTCACGCCATCAAGGACCCAACCGAGCCGGCCCAGCCGGTGTTCAAGGCGGAGCTGGTTGGTTATTCGGACGAATTTGATTTCGCGGTGCTTCGCGTCACGACCGACATGCGCGGCAATCGCGTCAGCAGTCCGCACCAGTTTCTGGCCGATCTTTCGCCGGCCAATCTCTATCCGGAGTTGCGCGCGGCGGGCTTGAGGGAGGCGCCCGGCAGAGGTGATCAGATCGCCATTTTCGGTTACCCCGGCATCGGCGACAACGAACTGGTGTTCACCACCGGCATCATTTCATCGGTTTTGTACGACACCTACGCCGGGGCTCGGATGCCCATCTGGTATCGCACCAATGCGGAGATGTCGCCCGGCAACAGCGGCGGTATTGCCACCAACGCCGCCGGTGAGATCATCGGTATCCCCACCTATGTCCGCACCGAATCGCGCACGGGCGGACGCCTGGGCAGTTTGCTGTCCATGCATGTGGTCCGTGCGATCGTCGAGGCCGATGCGCTGACGAGCAGATGGGGGTCCACGCCGGCATCGCCAGCCCAAGCGCAAGCCCAGGAGCCCGACAGCGGCTGGTACGGCGACCAGCTCGATGTTTCCCTCGAACCCTACTACGGTGAATATCACCTCGGCACCGGCTTCCTGCCCGACCCGTACCGGGTCTCGGTCACTTCAGGCGGTACCGTGCCGGTTTCCTATATCGGAGGCGACTGCATCGGCTTTGCGGCCCAGGCGCCGGACTATCGTTTGCACTGGGCCGAAAGCGGGACCGAACTGCGGGTTCTGTTCAGCGCCAGTCAACCAGGCGAAGACACCGTGCTGGTCGTCAACAGGCCCGATGGCAGCTGGACCTGCAACGACGACGCCAGCGCCAATACGGTCGATCCGATGGTGGTGTTGAACAACCCCCTTGTCGGGGTCTATGACATCTGGGTGGCAAGCTACGACGAGGATGCCTATATCGACGGCACCCTGCACATCACGGAGCGGCCGCTGACACCGGACAGCGATCTGTCGGGCCTGGCGCTTGGCGATGGTGGCACGACGGCGGACTCGCCTGCCGGTCTCGGCGGCCTGGATTACAGCCTCGATCCGGCCTACGGCAGTCTCCGCCTGGCCGAGTGGTTCACGCCCGATCCGCAGCAGATCAACGGCGTGGCCGGTGGGCCGGTGGACGTCTCTGCGCTGAGTCTCGCCCCTGGATGCACCGGCTACGCATCAGCCGCGCCAGACTTCCGCCTGCACTGGACCGGCGGCACTGATGATCTCCGAGTCCTGTTCGAGGCCGATCAGCCGGCCAACGACACGATACTGATCATCAACACGCCTGCCGGAGGCTGGGTCTGCAACGATGACGCCCACAGCGGCACCCTCGACCCCATGGTCTGGCTGCGTGGGCAGCCTGCAGGCCAATTCGACATCTGGGTCGCAACTTACCGGAGCGGCGCTTTCGTCCAGGGAAAGCTCAGCGTGACCGAAACAGGGCGTATGCCGTAAAGCCCTGGACCCGGTCCCTCAACCGCCAAAGCGACGGGCGTCGCCGTTCAGCGCGTTACTCGCCGGATCTCGACCAGAAGTCATACTGGACGGCGTTGCTGTCCAGGAAGCCTTGCAGCTCGGCCGAAGCTTCTCCCGAGAACCGATCCCTGAGGGCTGTCAGGACGTCGTCCCGACACGATAGCGCCATCTTCAACGTCCTCACGTCTGGCGGCGCGATGCTTACAGCCCATTCGTATTCAAACTGGCCGGGGCCGAGGAAGCGCTCTACACCAGGCCCCAGGTCGCGTCCCTCGATCAGGACTGAACCATCGGCTTTCAGACGCGCGCTCAGCTGCCGGCTGCCGCCTTCATCCTCGGTATCGCGCAGCAGCACGTAGCCGACCACTCAAGGCGCTCCTGTCCGGCAAGCCGCTTCAATCGAGATCGGCCAGGGTCACTACCAGATCCTGGCGGGATACGTCGACGTTCCAGAAGGTATAGGTATCACCGTCCTCATCGACTAAGCGAATGTCGAAGATCGGGCTTCGGTAGCCGTAAAGATTGACTCGCTGGGTGCTTCCGGAGAGCAGGACATCAAGCCCCAGCACGTCCTCTTCCCAGGTGCGCGAATTGCCGGGGCTGACGTAGATATACATGATCGTGAACCCCGTGCGGTTGGTGACATCCACATAGTAATTCTGCTGGGCCTGGACCGAAGCAAGGCCGAGTAGCATCAGCATGAGCGCGGCGAGGGTGTTTCGGGTAAAGGTCTTCATGGGTGATACTCCTTTATTGGTGGTTGCTGGGCCGATCATCTCGCAGTGAAGAACCGGTTCAACAGGTCATTCCTGCTGGAAACGATCGGCAAAGATTTCGATCTGTACGCCGCCGCTGGTCGTGGGAATGAGGCACCAGCGCAAGAGCTGGCCAGTATCAAACTCCGCATTGTCGCTGACGGTCAGGGTCCAGTCGCCTGCAATCGAAAGCCCGTCGTAGCCGGACAGCGGATTGGCCGGGCGGTAACGCGCCTGCGGAAAGGCTGCCGCATCCTGGCAGTCATCCTGGATGCTCAGTCCGGCTTCATCGTCCAGGGTGACCTTGATGTCATCGCCTGAGCAGCCCGTTCCGCCCGGTTGATCGACCAGGCGCACGCTGGTGCTGCTGGCATCATGGCGCAGGTCGATGATCAGATCGCCAACCCAGGTGTGTTCGATATCCAGCAAGACTTCCAGCTTGTCGATCGTACCGCCGTCATTGACACTCACGGTGCTGGAAATGCCCTGTGCAGAGTTGTCTGGAAAACCCTGGTCGACCACCGCGCACAGCGGATCAGGAGCAGTCGTCTGGCTGAAAGCCACGCTGACGGTACAGGCTTCGTTGATGGCACCGGTGGTGTAAGTGTTGTTGCCTTGCAGTGTGCCGTCACAGCCTGATGCGTCTTCTACGGCAGCACCAGCCGCCGGGGTCAGAGTGAAGCTGGCAGTATCGCCCTGCGTGACATCGGCCGAAGTCGGGGTGATCGTGCCGCTCCCCTGCACCTGGGTAGAGACAAGGAAGCTCGGTGAAATTTGTTCGCTGAAGACGACGCTGACGGTACAAGCTGCGGTGATGGGGCCGGTGGTGAAAGTGTTTCCTTGCAAATTCCCGTTGCAGCCTGATGCGCTTTGCACGGTATTACCAGCCGCCGGAGTCAGAGTGAAGCTGGCGGTCTCGTCCTGGTTCACGAGAGTCGAGGTGGGGCTGACGGCGCCGTTGCCCTGCACATTGGTCGACACCAGGAAGGACACGCCGGTGGTGACCGGTTGCGGGCAGCGCGCCAGGCCAGCGGCCGCTCTGTCCAGGACATGGGCGCGCATGGTGTCGGGAACGCGCTCGGGCTGGACGCCGAAGCCGTGGTCGCGACCGAGCGTGACCGAGAGGTTGCTCAGCCCGCCGGGCAGCAAATGGCAGTAGCTCATGATCGTGCCCGGGGCCTGGCCGGCCGGCCCGCCCGTGGGCAGGCTCTCGGCGCCGGCCCAGCAGCCATTCCCAGCCTCGCCGTTGTAACACTCGTCGATCACCGGGTCGTAGCAATGGGTATGGTCCGAACCGAAGTTGTGGCCGAGTTCGTGAGCCACGACCGTGAAGCTCCAGTCCTGGGGGTCGGCGTTGGGGTCGAACTCGTTGCCCAGCCCTTGGCTGACGCCGTAATCGAAACCATCGGCGCACAACGCCTCAACGTAGGCCACGCCTTGACTCGGGCCGGCGTCGACCAGATGGGCCAGCGTGCGGTTTGGGTCAACATTGTTGGCCGGGTCATTCCAGAAGCTCTGGAATTGATTCAAGAG
>JAWLFD010000025.1:0-15000 GCA_041685745.1 Wenzhouxiangella sp. | reverse complement strand
GCCCGGAGGCTGTCTTCGGGTCGGCGCCGGCCCAACTGGTCGATTTCGGCGGCGGCCTGGCGGTAAGCCTCGCGGAAGGGCGCACCCCGGCCAACCAGCTCGTTGGCACGGTCGGTGGCGTGCAACTCGGGCGCGATCGCGGCCCGCATCCGGTCGACGTTCCAGTCCAGGCCGACCAGCAACCCGGGCACCAGTTCCAGCCCCGCCAGTCCCCGTTCGAATGCCCGGATGGTCGGCGGCTTGGTGTCCTGGAGATCGCGTTGATAGCCTGAGGGCAGGCTCAGCACGCTTTCGAGCTCGGTGCGCGCGCCGACGACGGTCGCGTGCAGCGACCGCAACAGCTCGACGGTGTCCGGGTTGAGCTTGTTCGGCATGATCGAAGAGCCGGTACAGAACATGGCCGGAATGCTGGCAAACCCGAACTCCTGGCTTGCAAACAGGCTCAGGTCCCAGGCCAGCCGACGCAGGTCGCCCGTCGCCGCCGACAGCGCGTCCAGGGCGCGAAGCTCGACCTTGCCGCGCGCATTCTGGGCGTACTGCGGATTGACTACCAGCCGCGCGAAGCCGAGCTCGTCTGCGACCCCGTCGCGGTCCAGCGCAAGATTGACGCCAAATCCGGACGCCGTCCCCAACGGCGAAGCGTCCAGCCAGGCAGCGTTCTGTCGGGCGAGCGCGAGGTTGTCGATGAACGCCTCGGCATGCCCCGCCCACCACAACCCCAGTGACGAGGGCATGGCCTGCTGAAGATGGGTGTGCCCGGGCAGCGCGACGGCCTGTTCGCGCTCGGCGCGTTCCAGGCACACGCCGGCGATCTCGCCGCAAACCTCGGCCAGCCGGGCAAGGCGGTCCTTCAGATAAAGGCGAAGCGCCACGGCGACCTGGTCGTTGCGGCTGCGACCGGCATGGATGCGCCCGCCGATTTCGCCCAGCTGCTCGGTCAGCCAGGTCTCGATCGCGGAGTGTCCATCCTCGTAGCGTGCGTCGAGCACGAACCCGCCGCTTGCGAAGGCTGCGGCCATCTCATCCAGGCTTTCGCCCATGGCCTCGGCCTGGGCCTCGGTCAGCACGCCAATCCGGGCCAGCCCCCGGGCATGGGCCTGGCTGGCGCGGATATCGAACGGCAGCAGCTCACGGTCCAGGATCACGTCTTCGCCGGCCAGAAAGCGCATGACCCGCTCGTCGACGTCGGTAGTCGATCCCTTTTTCCAGATGTAGTCAGACATAAGCGGCCCGTGCTGGTGCGAGTTGTTTAATTAAACCGCGGTTCCCAATCGAATCCCCGCCAGCTCATCCAGACCCAGCGCCAGGTTGATGTTCTGCACAGCCTGGCTGGCCGCGCCCTTGAGCAGATTGTCCAGCACGGCCACGAAGGTCACCCGATAGGGCTGGCGCGGATCGATCGCAAAGCCGCCGACCCTGAGCCCGGGACGACCGGCAATCTCGCGAATCTCGGGGATGTCGGCGACAACCTCGATCAACGGTGCTTCGCGATAGGCGGTGCGGAACAAATCCAGCAGGCGCGCATCATCCAGCTCCTCGGACAGATTGACCGACAGGGTCAGCGAGATGCCCCGGAAAAACGGTGCCACGTGCGGATGGAAGCGCACCGGCCGACCCAGGTGGACCGAAATTTCGCGCTCGTGGACATGGCCGCTGAGGCTGTAGGGAATCAGGTTGTCGGCCAGCCGCTCGGGATCGTTGCGCGGCGACGGCGTCCTGCCCGCGCCGCTGTAGCCGGAGATTCCGAAGACCACCGGCGGCCGGGTCAGGTACTCGCGAATCGGCAGCAGCGCGAACTGGGCGCCGGTGGCGTAGCAGCCGGGATTGGCAATCCGCCTGGCCCGGCCCAGCGCCTCTCGATTCCACTCGCTCAGGCCGTAGACCCAATCGCGGTCGAAGCGGTAGTCGGCGCCGAAGTCTATGATCACCGCGTCCGGATGGGCGTTCTCGATCGCCGCCACCCAGGGACCGCTGACGCCGTTGGGCAGGGCCAGTACCCACACGCGGGCGTCGACCTCGGCCACGCCCGCCGGATCCAGGGCGACCAGCTTCGCGTCCGGGTCCGGCCAGTCCGGATCGATCTCGCGCAGGGGCTGACCGGCCTGCGAATTCGATGACGCCAGGACCAGCTCCAGCCCCGGATGACGGGCCAGCAGCGGCAGGAGACTGGCGCCGGTATAGCCCCGACCCCCGACCAGGGCGACGCGCTCACGATTCAAGACCATCCTCCTCCCAGCCCGAATCCCGGCTGTGTGCATCTTCGACCAGGCGCTCGAGCAGGCCGAAATCTTCCACCCCGATCACGTGCACGATCCACTCGCCGCGACGGAAACTCGCGTGCGCCTGCTGCAGATACCAGGCCGCGATCGGGTTGGCGGCGCGCGAGCGCCAGTACAGTTGCGGGCAGCGCGCGCGCAGGATCTGCCAGAGCGCGGCGGCCAGGCCTTCGCCCTGGGCTTCCGGGGTCACCACGAACTTGTCCAGGTAGGGTATGCCGTCCACACCACGGGCAATCAGGGCGGCGGCCCGGCCCGTTTCGGCCAGCAGGATGCCTTCCAGAGCACGGCCCTCGCGCCAGTCGGATCGAAGCCTGCGGCCGAAGCTTTCTTCGAGCATGTTCGCCAAGGCTTCGGCCCGGTCTTCCGGCACCCGGTCGTACCAGTCGATGCGCTCGCCGCGCCGAATCAGCGTACCGGCCCCGGTATGGGTGAACAACTCCCGGGTCAGCTTGGCCGCCGAAGTGATCGAGACCGAGGTCTCCGGCGGCAGCCGTTCGAGCATGTCCTTGATCTGGGCCAGCTTGAGCTGCATGCCCGAGTGGACCCAGTCCTGGGCGATCAAGCGCTCGTAATCGCCGCTGATCGAGATGGCCGAAATGATGCGCCCGTTCTGATCGAGCAGGCCGCCGGTCCCGGTCAGAAAGATCACCTTGTAGGGCCGAACCGTCCAGACCAGTTCGCGCGTCGCGATATCGGCATTGATGTTCATCACCTGTCCGCCGGGCGATTCGCCCAGGCAGGCGACCACCGGCAAGGCACCCGCACGAACCGCGGAACGAATCGGGTCCAGGTCGATGCCGTCGATCTGCCCGACCAGGCCCAGCCTTTCGCGGTCGGCCAGGCTGGCGTTGAACACGCCGTGCAGAATGCCGCGGGCGCGCACGCCGCGCGCCTCCAGGGCATCGACCAGGGACGCATTGGCCTTGTAGATCACCGGCCGCACGACCGCCATCGCCGCCTCGCTCGTCACGCGCAGACCCTCGTGCTTTTCCACCGGCACACCGGCCTCGGCCATGGCTTCATCCAGCTGCGGCCCGGCGCCGTGCAGAACGATGGGCGTCAGGCCCAGCCGATGCAGAAACGCAAGCGCCGCGGCCAGTTCGTCGATGTCTTCTTTCAGGACCGCGCCACCGACCTTGACCACGGCAAAGCGCGACTCCTCAATGCGCGAGAACTGCTTGAGATACTGACGCGCCTCGCGGCTGGAGCCCAGTTGACCGAGCAGTTCGATGACGGTCCGGCGAATTTCAGCCATCGGCAGCGACCAGTCTGGAATACAGCGCCTCGGCCTGCTCGAGTTGCTCGACCGCGACCCATTCGTCGACCGCATGGGCCTGGGCAATATCACCCGGACCGAGCACCAGCGCCGCGAGACCGGCGTCGGAAAACAGCGATGCCTCGGTCCAGAACCCGACCGGCTCGCCGATGGGCAGATCGTGGCGACGGCAGAAGTCGCGCGCCGCCTGATCATCCTGCCCCGCGGCCGGCAGCGGGGGTCCGGAAAACGGGATGCTCCAGTCGGCCCACTGCCCGGCCCCGGCCAGATCCTTCAGGGCGCCAAACAGCGCATCGTTGGACTGCCCCGGGCCGAGCCGGGCGGAATAGTGCAGGCGGGCATCACCGGCGATCACGTTCGATTTCGTCCCGCCATTGAACAGGCCCAGGTTGAAACGGGTGGGACGACCGGCGGCTGCTTCGGTCGCGCAGTAATCCAGGGCCGCGCTCGTCCAGCGCGCGGCGCGATGGTTGGCGTTGTCGTCCAGCGCGCGCGGTTCCGAAGAATGACCCATCACGCCGCGGAAGTGGCCCTTGACCGACAGGAAACCGCGATGGGCCAGCACCGCCCGGCCGTTCGTCGGCTCGCACACCACCACCTGGTCGAAGTCGAGATGCTCGGGGGCTTGCAGGAACTTCCGCACGCAGCAGCTGCCCGCGCCTTCCTCGTCGCTGGAAAAAAGAATCGCCATGGCCTGATCGGTGTGCTCGGCCACGCTCAGCAAGGCGGCGGCGGCACCCTTGATGTCGCATACCCCGCGCCCGTAGGCCCGGCCCCGTTCCACGGACAGCTCCAGCGGCGGCCGAGTCCAGCCCTCGCCGATCGGCACCGTGTCGAGATGGCAATTGAACAGCACCCGCGCCGGGCCGCGGCGGGCAAAAAGGTTGACGTGGCCATCGCCGTAGTCTTCGAAAGCCAGCTCGAAGCCCGCCCGTTCCAGCACGGCGGCTGCGTGGACGAACATCGCGCTGTCGGCCGTGATCATCCGCGGCGGGTTCTGGCTGTCGCAGGCGATCAGCGGCGCCAGGTGCCCGAGCACACCGGCCAGACTCATGACAGGGGACCGAAGCTGAACACTACTTGCGCACCCGCGCGGCCAGGGTGGAGCTCTGGCCGATCAGCTTGACGAAGCCTTCGGCCTCTTCCGGGGTCCAGCCGGCCGACTGGGCGTAGACCGCCTCCGGGTCGCGCAGGAGGTAGCGCGAACCCACCGAGACGGCCTCCGCGCTGCCGCCGTCGCTGGCCAGTCGAACCACGCCGGTGACAAATCGATTGGCGCTTTCCAGATAGGCCTCCAGATCGGCCTTGTGCGGTTCGAAGAAAAAGCCGGTGTAGACCAACTCGGCCCAGCGCTGGGCCACGGTCAGCTGAAACTGGTTCTGCAAGCGCGTATTGACCGCCTCGCGCAGGGCGCGCTGAGCGATCATCAGGCCGTCGACGCCGGGGCATTCGAACACGATCCGGCCTTTCAGACCGATCGAGACATCCCCGGTATAGATGTGGCGGCCCACCCCATGCGCGCCGAGCCGTTCGTTCAGACGCTTGAGAATTTCCGGGCCGGGCAGTGGGTCGCCATCGAGGCTGACCGCGCGGCCGTGCTCGAAGCCGATGGTCAGCGCCAGCGGGGTTTCCGGCCACTCGCTGCGCGGCCGGCACAGCACCCGGGTGTCGTCACCGGGCACGCCGAACTCGTCGATTTCCTGGCCCGAAAGGGTCACGCCGAGCAGATTCTCGTTGATCGAGTAGCGGCTGTTGGAGGTCGGCACCTCGATGCCGGCCTGCGCCATGAGTTCGAGTTCATGCGCTCGCACGTTGGCCGTCTCGCGCTGCAGATCGCGGATCGGCGCGTGGATGTCGTAATCGCCCAACGAGCGCACGCTCTGGTCGAAGCGCAACTGATCGTTGCCCATGCCGGTGCAGCCGTGGGCAAAATGGCGCGTACCCAGCGCGTCGGCCAGCGCCAGACACTGCTGGACGATCACGTAACGGTCCGAACACAGCATGGGGTACTGCTCGAGCATGCGCGCGCCCGACCACAGCAGCGGCACCACGAACTGGTCCCACAGCGGTTGGGCGGCGTCGAGCTCGTGGTGCTCGGCGGCGCCGAGACTTCGAGCACGCTCAGCGATCCAGGTTTTTTGCCCCGCGTCGATGCCGCCGGTATCGACAAAAGCAGTATGGACCTCGAAGCCCTGCTGCTTCAGGGCCAGCACGCAGTAGCTGGTATCCAGCCCGCCGGAAAAGGCGAGAACGACTTTTTCAGTCATGTCGGTCAGGTTTCATCCATCAGTTTGAGCATCAGCGCCTTCTGCACGTGGAGCCGGTTTTCGGCCTCGTCCAGGGCGACGCAGTAATCGGCATCCATCACTTCGTCACTGGCCTTGATGTTGCGCCGCAGCGGGAGGCAGTGACTGAAACGGGCACCGTTGGTCAGCGCCATTTTCGCACCATCGACCATGAAATGCCGATACGGTGCCCGGATTGCAGCTTCTTCGGCCGGACGGCCGTAGAACGGCAGCGCACCCCAGCTCTTGGCATAGACGAACTCGGCGCCGGTGTAGGCGTCCTCGATGTCGGTGGTCACGCGCAGCGCGCCGCCGGCGGCTTCGGCCTGGCGCTGGCCGGCGTCCATGAACTGCTCGTCGAGCCGGTAGGCCTGCTCGGGGATCAGCAGGGTGACGTCCATGCCGAACTTGGTGGCGATCAACAGGGCCGAGTTGGCCACCGCGGTGTTGAGCGGGCGCGGGTGCCAGGTCCAGGTCAGCAAGAACTTCCTGCCGTCGGGTTGGCCCAGGTGGTCCTGGAGGGTCCGCATCAGCGCCAGTTCCTGACAGGGATGGACGATGGTCTCCATGTTGATCACCGGCACCGAAGCATGTTCGGCCAGGGCCTTGATCACCCGGTCCTGGCGATCGACCGACCAGTCCTTGAACAGCGGGAAGGCGCGCAGGCCGATCGCGTCGCAGTAGCGCGACAGCACGCCGGCGACCTCGATGATGTGTTCCTCGGCATCGCCGTCCATGACCACGCCGGCCTCGAATTCGATCCCCCAGGCGGCCTTGCCCGGCTCGAGTACCACCGCATGCGCGCCCAGCTGGAAGGCGCCGATCTCGAACGACGAGCGGGTGCGCAGCGACGGGTTGAGGAACAACAGGGCCACGGCCTTGCCGGCCAGGCGCCGGTTGACCGGCTCGGCTCGCAGGCGCGCAGCACTGTCGAGCAGGCCCTGGAGATCCTCGCGAGACCAGTCCAGGGTGGTCAGAAAATGGCGCATGGGTCAAGACTCCTTGAACGGCTATGGGCCCCGGCAAGATAGCAAACAACGCGGACAGCCGCGCCCAACAGCCGGACTTGATTCATAATGACGACATCACGGAAAGAGGAAATTCGTCATGGGTATCGAAGTTGCCGGCCTTCTCGGCCTGATCTGGTTGATCATCGTCATCTGGGCCATCATCAAGACGGCGCAGAGTCGCGTCGGCCCCGTGCCGAAAGTGCTCTGGATCCTGATTCTGCTGTTTTTCCCGCTGGTCGGCCTGATCTTCTGGCTGTTCCTGGGCCCCAAGGGCTGAGCGGTCGACTCGATCCCGACTAGCGCAGCCTGAGGCGAGCGATTCGGCGCTTGCCGACCTGAACGATGCCGTCGAAACCGGCCGGTAGCGTCAGGCTTCGGTCTTCGATGCGGGCACCGTCGATCTTCACCGCGCCCTGCTGGATCATGCGGAAGGCCTCGGAATTCGAGGCCGTCAGGCCGCAGGCGGTCAGGGCAGACGCAATGCCCAGGCCCTCGTCACCGGCCGGCAGCGATTTCTCGGGGATGTCCCGGGGCATTTCGCCCTGGCGGAAGCGGGCGATGAAGGCCTCGCGGGCGCGCTCGCCGGTACCGCCGCCGTGGAATCGGTCGACCAGCTCGACGCCCAGCTCGAACTTGACGTCGCGCGGGTTGCGGCCCTCGGCCACCGCGGTCTTCAGACCGTCCAGTTCGGCGCCGGAACGAAAGCTGAGCAGCTCGAAGTAGCGCCACATCAACTCGTCGGAAATGCTCATCAGCTTGCCGAACATCTCCTCGGGCGCATCGGTAATGCCGATGTAATTGTCCAGCGACTTCGACATCTTCTGGATGCCGTCGGTGCCTTCCAGCAGCGGCCAGGTGATGATCACCTGGGGTTTCTGGTTCTCCTGGGCCTGGAGCTGGCGTCCGACCAGCAGGTTGAACTTCTGGTCGGTGCCGCCCATCTCGACATCGGCCTTCAGCGCCACCGAGTCGTAGCCCTGCACCAGCGGGTAGAGAAACTCGTGTACGGCGATCGGCTGACCGCTCTTGTAGCGCTTTTCGAAGTCGTCGCGCTCGAGCATGCGGGCCACGGTGTAGCGCGACGACAGCCGGATCATGTCGGCGGCGTTCATCTCGCCGAACCACTCGGAGTTGAAGCGGACCTCGGTGGCCGAGCGGTCGAGAATCTTGAAGACCTGCTCGGCGTAGGTCCTGGCGTTGGCGCGGATATCGGCCTCGCTCAGGGGCTTGCGGGTGACGTTCTTGCCGGTGGGATCGCCGATCATGCCGGTGAAATCACCGATCAGGAAAATGGCGACGTGGCCGGCATCCTGGAACCGGCGCATGGCGTTGATGATGACGGTGTGCCCGAGGTGCAGGTCCGGGGCCGTGGGATCGAAACCGACCTTGACCCGCAGCGGCCGACCGGCGTCCAGCCGCTGCTGCAGCTCATCGATCTGAATGATTTCGGCGGCGCCGCGGGTCAGTTCTTCCAGCGTTTTCACGTCGATTGCCAGCGTCTTGATGGAGGAGGAAATGGGCCGGGTGGATTGACTTATCACCCCGTAAATCGGTAATGTTAGCGGGTTTTTAAGCGCGAAAGCTCAGGCATGATGAGAAAATCCATGGCGCGACGCCGCGTCGGCAACGGCAGTCAGGCGCTCTCGTCGAGTCTGCGCGAGCAGCTCCAGCGTCTTTTCGGCCTGCTGGGCCCGGCTCGCGCCGCCCTGGTCACCCACCCGCGCTGGTCGCTGGCCGCCGTCGGCCTGATCGCGATGGGCATCACCCTGGTCCTCGTCGACACCGACGACCCGACGGCGCCGGAGGCGGTCGGCGAAGCGCTGGTCCTGCTCCCGGACCTGCCCCAGCGTCCGGCCACGTCCGGGACTGCAGCGCCGACCGTCGAATCCCCTTCGACCGACCCGGCCGAAATCATCGACCCGACCGCAGGGCAAATGCCTGCCGAACCGGTCGGCCGGACCTGGCAGCTGGTCGAAGTCCGCCCCGGCCAGACCCTGGAACGCATCTTTCGCGAGCTGGGACTGAGCGCCCGTCAACTGCACGACGTCGTCCAACTCAACGAACACACCCGCAAGCTGGCGCGCATCCGGCCCGGCGATGAGTTCGGCTTCGAACTCGACCCCGAGGGCGGCTTTCTCGCCCTGCGGGCCGATTTCGACGAAGACCGCTGGCTGATCGTCGAGCAGGCTGAAGAAGGTCTGGCCTCGCGCTTCGAAGAGCGCGCCATGGACTCGCGCATCGTCGAGGCCAGCGGCATCATTTCCTCCTCGCTGTTCAACGCGGCCAAGGCGTCGGGACTGTCGGACAACATGACCCTGCGCCTGGCCAACATCTTCGGCTGGGACATCGACTTCGCCCTCGATATCCGCTCCGGAGACCGCTTTGCCCTGATCTATGAAGAAATCTGGCGCGACGGGGAATACCTGCGCGACGGCCCCATACTGGCGGCCCGGTTCGTCAACCAGGGCGATGCCTTCGAGGCCATTCGCTTCGACCCGGGCAACGGACCGGACTATTTCGCGCCCGACGGCCGCCCGATGCGCAAGGCCTTTCTGCGCGCGCCGCTGAACTTCACCCGGGTGACGTCCAACTTCAACCCGCGCCGCTTCCACCCGATCACCCGACGCGTGCGGCCCCACAACGGCACCGACTACGGCGCCCCCACCGGCACCCCGGTCTGGGCCGCCGGCGACGGTCGGGTGATCCGCTCGGCCTACAACAACGCCAACGGCAATTACGTATTCGTCCAGCACGGCAACAACATCATCACCCGCTACCTGCACCTGCACCGGCGCAGCGTCAACGTCGGCGATCGGGTCCGCCAGGGCCAGACCATCGGCACCGTGGGCGCCAGCGGCATGGCCACCGGACCTCACCTGCACTACGAGTTTCTGGTCAACGGCGTCCATCGCAACCCGCGCACCGTCGACCTGCCCGCCGCCGAGCCCCTGCCGCCGACCCTGATGGACGACTTCCGGCGCACCGGTGCGCCGCTGCTGGCAAAGCTTGCCGAACTGCAGGGTCCGGCCGTGCTGCTGGCCCGGCGCGATGACGAGCCCTGCGAGCAGGCCGATACCGACTGCTGACGAGCCGGCTGGTGGCTGAGTTCTATATCGGCCTGATTTCCGGCACCAGCATGGACGGCATCGATGCGGTGCTGGCCGATTTCGAAAACCAGCCACCCTGCATGATCGCCCGACACACGGCCGAGTTCGGCCAGGCGGTCGCCGCCGAACTGGATGTCCTCCGACAGGACCCGGCCCGTTTCCCTGCGCTCCGGCTGGCCCGCCTGGACGCCACACTCGGCGACGCCTTTGCTGCGGCCGCACAGCAGGTCATGGACCAGGCCGGGCTGAGCGCGGCCGACATCCACGCCATCGGCTCGCACGGCCAGACCGTCCTGCACGACCCGGATCACCAGCCACCGACCACGCTGCAGATCGGCGACCCGCACCGCATTGCCGCGCAAACCGGGGTGCCCACGGTTGCCGACTTCCGGCGCGCCGACCTGGCCGTCGGCGGACAGGGCGCGCCGCTGGCGCCGCTGCTGCATCAGGCCCTGCTGGCCAGTCCGGACGAAAATCGCGCGGTGCTCAACCTCGGCGGCATCGCCAACCTCACCATCCTGCCGGCTTCAGGCGAAGTCAGCGGTTTCGATACCGGGCCGGCCAACTGCCTGCTCGATCACTGGTACCGCACCCACCGTGCCGGCCGCTTCGACACCCGCGGCGGCTGGGCTGCATCCGGCCAGGCCGACCCGCAGTGGCTGGCCGCGCTGATGGGCGACCAGTATTTCGCCCGACCCGCGCCCAAGAGTACCGGCATCGAATATTTCAGCCCGGCATGGCTCAACGCTCGCCTGCCCGGCTGGGCGCATGAACGACCGGCCGACATCCAGGCCACGCTGCTCGAGGTGACGGTCGAAAGCATCGCGGGCGCGCTCACCGGCCTGCCGGTCGAGCACCGCCCCGACCGGGTCATCGCCTGCGGTGGCGGGGTGCACAACCAGGCCCTGATGCAGCGCCTGGGCGATCGCATCCACCCGGCCCGACTGTGCTCCAGCGCCGCGCACGGACTGGACCCCGACCACGTCGAGGCGCTGCTGTTCGCCTGGCTGGCGCGCGAAAGACTGGCATCCAGGCCGCTGCCGACAGGCCCGGTCACCGGCGCCCGCGAAGCGATCCTTGCCGGCGTGGTTTTTCCCCGTCCGCCCGTCGGGCCGGAACCGATAGCCGACCTGCAGGGTCTGAACGGCTGAATGCACAACCAGACGAAACCCATGCATCCCCTTGGCCGATGGCTCGGAGCGCTGACGCTCCTGGTCTTGCTCGGCGCCTGTGGCGGACAGGACCCGGAAACCACAGCAGAGCCCGAGCCACCCCCGGACAACCCGGCGCGGATGCAGCGCTCGGCGCCGGCCGGAGCACCCCCCGACCCGGCCGATTCAGCCCGGCGGGCGACCGATCCAGACGCCGCTACAGACGCGGTGCGGCAGGCGCGGGCCGAGCGAGAGCGCCTGCGCGAGGGAAACATCCGGGAGCGTCTGCACTGGGACGAAGACACCCTGTCCGAGCAGCTGGGCCTGGATTCCAGCCAGTTCCAGGCGCTGCAGCAGGCCCGGCAAACCGTTCTCGAACAACGAGTGCGCGTGCGGACCGGTCTGCTGGCGCAACGCCATTTTCGCGAGCGGGCCGAAGCCGGCGCGGACGGCGCGCGGCTTGAAGAAATCGAGACTCAGACTCGCCAGCTGCGCGCGCAGCTCGACAGCGCCGAGCAGGCCTGGCAGGAAGCGCTGCGCTCCATTCTCGATGCCGACCAGCTGCAACGGCTTGCCGAGCAACGCCCGGAACTGCTCGAGCCGGCCGGCGGCGATCGCTGACCGTCGTTCAGACCATCGCCGGTTCGCCGGGAAGGCCGATCAGCCCGTGGGCTGAGCGAATCCGGCGTGCAATCGGTCCAGTCGTCGACCGGCCTCGATCGTGGCCGCAGCCTCGTCGCCGAATTCCTGCCGATACAGCGTCCAGGCCGCCTGCTGCTCCGCAATCGCCTCGTCGACGCGGCCGGCGCGTTCCAGCGTCTTCGACAGGTTGATCCGGGTAACGGCTTCGTTGCGAGAGCCGTGGACCAGGCACAATCGAAGCGCCTCGCGCAGCCAGCGTTCGGATTCTTCGTAGCTGCCCATCTCGCGCAAGGTATTGCCGAGCCCGTGCGCGGTGAAGGCGAGCAAAAGATGGTTTTCCGGCAGGGTCTGTTCCCGGATCCGGTGCGCCTCCCGGTACATGGCGACAGCCTGCTCCAGTTCCCCGGCCTCGCGAAGACTGCCGGCCAGGTTGGACAAGATGGTGAGCGTTTCAGGGTGACGCTCGCCGCGCACTTGAACGTGGGCTGCATGCGCGCGCCGGCCAACCTCGGCGGCCTGGCGGTAGTCGCCGAGACTGTCGTACACCAAAGCCAGTTCCGCCAGCCGCGTGGCGGTCACGGGATCCTGCTCTCCGTGCAGTTCCACGGTCATTTCCAGGGCTTCCTCGACCAGCGACAGGCGGCGGTCGGAGTCCGGATGCTTAAGGCCCAGGGCGTGCATGGCTCGGGCAATGTCGGCATCGGGCGCGGCCCGACGCTCACGGTAAGATTCCAGCGCCAGCTCGAGATCGGCAATGCCCTGTATCCAGACCGGATTCTCGGCCGGCAGGTGGTAGGTGCGCAGAAAGCCGCGCAGGTAGTGGACATCCGCTGCGACCGACCCTTGTCCCGTTGCAGTGTCGCCGGGTCGCGGCTCAAGCAGGTCGGTCAACATCGCATCGGCGGCTTGAAGCTGGTTGTCGAAGGCCAGAGCCTCGGCCAGCTGCATCACCAGCGCGCGGGTTTCCGGATGATGCTCCCCGCGCAGCCGCTGCGAAAGCTCGACCGCCTCGCTCAAGGTCTCACGCGCCTGCGACCAGTACTTGAGGTTGTGCATGGCGCCACCGAGGATACCGAGCAGGCGCATGCGCGCTTCGGGCTCGTCAGCCAGTTCCTGCCGGACGTGATCGCGATAATCTTCCAGCCGTTGGCCGACCGTCATCAGCTGATCGGCGCCCTGATCGACGTCGGATAGCTGAATCATGCCGGCCATGGCATCGCTGAGCCGCTGGCTGCTGGTCGCCGCGGCCAATGCGCGATCGCGCTCATGGGCCAACTCTGTCGACTGCAGCGTCAGCGCAAACAGACCACCGATCAAAACCAGCAGCAGGGCACCGCTGAGTCCGGCACCGAGGGCATGCCGACGAACAAACCGGCCGGCCCGGTAGCGGCGGGTGGCGGCGCGGGCGCGTACCGGCAGCAGGTTCTGGTGACGGCGGATGTCTTCGGCCAGGGCTTCGACGCTGCCGTAGCGCCGCGTCGCGTCGCGTGCCAGGGCGGCCAGGACGATGTTGTCGAGATCACCGCGCAGCCGTCGTCGCAGCTGGCGTCGCGCCAGCGCAAATTCTTCGTCGGCTGCCGAATCCACCAGATCACGTCGCCAGCAATCGCTCGGCCGTCGCACCGCCGAGGTCGTCAGGGCACGCGCCAGCTCATAAGGATTATCCGACGGCGGCCGCGGCGGCAGGCGCCCGCACAGCAGCCGGAACAGGACCAGCCCCAACTGGTAGACCTCGGAGGCCACGGTGACCGGCTCGCCTCGGGCCTGTTCCGGACTGGCGTATTCCGGCGTCATGCGGCCGGCCGCGATGGTGGTCTGGCGCGGCGCCGAAGCCCCCGCCTGATCGAGCATTCGACCCAGCCCGAAGTCGACCAGACGAACCTGGCCGCTGCCGTCGACCAGCAGGTTGGACGGCTTGACGTCGCGGTGCAGAACCAGCTGCCGATGCGCATAATCGAGCGCGTCGCAGGCCTGGAGAAAAAGATCCAGCCGGGCATCGACGTCCAGTCGGTGAATGGCGGCGTAGCGGTCGATGGGCTCGCCGTCGACATACTCCATCGCAAACCAGGGCCGTCCCCCGTCGAGCAGTCCACCGTCAATCAGGCGGGCAATGCCCGGATGCTCCATTTGCGCGAGCAGCGCGCGCTCGCGCTGGAAAAGCTGGAACAGCGCCGGATCCGCGGCATCTCCGGACAGCACCTTCAGTGCCACGCGCTGATCGAATCCGCCGCTGCACCGCGCGGCGAGAAAGACCGTGCCCATCCCACCGCTGCCGATCCGTTTGACCAGGCGGAAAGCGCCGACGATCAGGCCCGACTCGAGCCCGCCATCGTTGGCCAGCGAGGCCGAAAGACCGCTCGCCAACCAGTCCTGAGCCAGCGGCGGTTTGTCGAGCCCGGGCACCTGGGCCCGAGACACCGCGATCAGTTCATCCAGAAAGGCCCGGTCGGCGGTATCGACCAGATCGGCCTGCACATGCCCCGTCTCGAGCGCCTGTTCAAGCGCTTGATCGAGCCGAGCCATGCGTTCGATGTCCATCTCAGACGCGGCCCGGCTGCTGCTTGCGACGAAATCTCTTCATGTCGAAAAGCTTATCCGAAACGCCGGCGCGATCCGCGCCAGGCCCGGATGCAGTCCGACAGCAAAGCATCACCTTTTCAGGGGAATTTTCCAGCTCTGCTCGACCGTCGCCAGCAACTCGTCGAAGTTCGACTGAGCGCGCAGATTGGCCAGCAGGGGGCTGCAGCGCAGGTGCAGAGTCTGAAGGTCGCTCCACTCCGCCTGCATCAGAATGTCCAGCGCCGCGCCGTGTTCGTTACCAGACCAGCGCAAAAGGGCTTGTTCGAAAAAAGCGTTCTCGGCCTGCAGCCGCGCTTCCAGATCGCCCAGGCGCACCGACTCACCGGCCCTCTGACGGGTGACGGCCAGCCAGGTTGCGAACTCGGCCTCCAGTTCGTCCGGCAGATGATCCCGCGCCCGCTCCAGCGAACGAAGCGCCGCCGCCGGCTGGTCCATTGCCAGGCGAATCTGGCTTTCGAGCAGATGCGCGCGCACGTAGGCCGGGGAACGCGTACGGGCAGACTGGACCAGCGCCAACGCCTCCTCGAGATCGCCGGAACAGAATTTCAGCTGAGCCAGGGTCCACTCCGCACCGGGCGCGTGTGGATTGACCTGAAGCGTGGCCGAGGCGTTTTCGAGCGCCGAATCCAGGTCACCCAGGACCGCCTGCGTCCAGCCCAGCCAGCCGGTG
>JAWLFD010000214.1:0-3981 GCA_041685745.1 Wenzhouxiangella sp. | reverse complement strand
CGGACGGGAACGGGTCTACCGGGTCGGCGACGAACTGCCCGACGGCGCTCGCCTGGTCGCGATCGAGGCGTTGCAGGTCCTGCTCGAGCGCGACGGCCGGCGCGAGGCGCTGGGGCTGGGGCTGGAACGCGAATTGTCCGCGCGTCGGTCCGCTGCCGACTCCTCCCGCTCCGATGCCCGATCTTCCCGGGAAGCGGCCAGTTCGGGATTCCAGGCGCCGGCCGGGATCAGCGCCGCATCGCTGCAGGCCCCGGATTCGCCGACGGCCGGCCTGGCCGATCAGATTTCGGTCATGCCGGTCGCCGGCGGCGGGTTTCGCGTGCGCCCCGGGCGCGACGCCACGCTTTTTGCCGACCTGGGCCTGCAGGTCAACGATGTCGTGACCGCGGTCAACGGCCAGCCGCTGACCTCGCGCGACCAGGTCCAGGCCCTGTTTACCGATGTGCTGCGCGGCGGTGAAGTCTCTATTACCATCAATCGCCAGGGTCGCGAAATGACCTTGCGGCCGGACCTGGCGCAAATCCTGTCCCGGATCGAATGATCCCAGCGAAGACGGAGCCCGATGAATTCATGCCGAGAATGCTGACCCGCCCGTTCCTGTTCCTGCTCCTGGCGCTCGCGCTGGGCGCGCCGCTGGCGGCCCCGGCCGACGACGGCGACGGCCACGTGCTCAACTTCAACGACGCCGACATCCGCTCGCTGATCCAGGCGGTGGCCGAAATGACCGGCCGCAACATCATCATCGACCCGCAGGTCTCCGGGCGGGTGACCGTGGCCTCGACCCAGCCGCTGGCCGGCGACGAGGTCTGGGCGGTGTTCCAGTCCATCCTCCAGGTCCACGGCTATACCGCCGTGACCGATCAGCACGCCACCCGCATCCTGCCCGACGTCAACGCCCGCCAGGACGGGCGCGTTCCGGTCGACGGGATGCAGCTGGGCGGCGACGACCCGGTTACCCGCATCCTGGCGCTGGAGCACGTGCGCGCCTCCGAGGCCGCCCAGCTGCTGCGCTCGCTGCTGCCGCAGTCGGCCTACATGGCCCACCACGATCCGTCCAATGTCCTGATCGTCGCCGATCGTGCCGCCAATATTCGCAGAATAGAGACGATTGTCGGGCGGCTGGATGCGGCCAGCGACCAGGAGGTCGAGCTCATCGCGCTCAGTCACGCCGATGCCGCGGAGGTGGTGCGCATGCTCAACCGGCTCTATGCCGACGGCGGCGCCGACACCGCCCTGGCCGACGAGCGCACCAACACCGTCATCCTGGCCGGGGATCCGAGCCGGCGTCTGCGCCTGCGCACCCTGATCAGCCATCTCGACACGCCGCTGGAAAGCGCCGGCAGCACCCAGGTCATCTACCTGCGCTACGCCACTGCCGACACCCTGGTCCCGGTGCTGGAGGGGATTCTCGACCTGGACGCCGAGCAGGGCCAGCGCGCGCGCATCCAGGCCCACAACGACACCAACGCGCTGGTCGTCAGCGCCCCGCCGGCGGTGTTCCGCTCCATCCGCTCGGTCGTCAACCAGCTCGACATCCGCCGCGCCCAGGTGCTGGTCGAGGCGATCATCGCCGAGGTCGCCGTCGACACCTCGCGCGAGCTCGGCGTGCAGTGGCAGGCCTTCGCCTCCGGCGACAGCGGCCTGTTCGGCGGCACCAACTTCCAGTCCGGCGGCAACAACATCCTCAACCTGAGCGCCGCGGCCGGACAGGCCGGGGAAGACGGCAGCCTGCTCCTGCCCGGCCGCGGCATGAACCTGGGCTACGTGCGCGGCCGTTCCAGCCTGCTCGGCATCGAGCTGCTCGAAATCGGTGCGCTGGCGCGCGCGCTCAGCCAGGACGCCAACACCAACGTCCTGTCCACGCCCTCGATCGTGACCATGGACAACCACGAGGCCAGCATCAACGTCGGCCAGGAAGTACCGTTTCTGTCGGGCAGTTTCTCGACCCAGGGCATTGCCACCGGCGACGGCCAGGTCAACCCGTTCCAGACCATCAACCGCGAGGAAATCGGGGTCAAGCTCAACGTCACCCCGCACATCAACGAAGGCGACACCATCCTGCTGCAGATCGAGCAGGAAGTCTCCACCCTGGCGCCCTCGGGCGGGGCGGTGGACCTGATCACCAACAAGCGCACGCTCTCGACCCGGGTCATGGTGCCCGACGGGGCCATGCTGGTGCTCGGCGGCCTGACCAGCGACGATTTGCAGGAGCAGATGGAAAGCGTGCCCGGGCTGGGCCGGATTCCGCTGATCGGCGAGCTGTTCCGCTACCGCTCGACCAGCACCGTCAAGCGCGACCTGATGGTCTTCATCCGGCCGCGCATCCTCCACGACCAGGCGCTGATCGACGATCTGACCGCCTCCAAATACACCGGCATTCGCGACCGCCAGCTCGACCAGCGCGAACAGCCGCGCGGCCTGACCCGACCCGAGGACATGCCGCTGCTGCCGGAACTGGCCGATTTCCTCCACTCGCCCCCGGATGAGCGCTGAATTCCGGCCGGGCTACGGATTCGCCCGTCGCCGCGGGGTAGCGGTGGCCGGCCGCGACGGCGATCGAATCCGCCTGGCGGTGCGCGAGCCGGTCGACGTCGCCGCCGTCCAGGAAGTCCGGCGCCGCCTCGACCAGGCGGTGGTTCTGGATCGCCTGCAAAGCCCCGAGTTCGACCGCCTGGTCAGCCGGCTCTACGAGGCCGACGATGGTTCGGCCGCGCAGGTCGCCGAGGACCTGGGCGAGGAGATGGACCTGGCCCGCCTGGCCGAGGACCTGCCCGAACCGGCCGACCTGCTCGAGAGCGAGGACGACGCGCCGATCATCCGGCTGATCAACGGCATCCTCACCCAGGCCCTGCGCGAGGGCGCCTCCGACATCCATCTCGAGCCGTTCGAGGAGCGCCTGTCGGTGCGCTTTCGGGTCGACGGGGTGCTGCGGGAGGTGATGTCGCCGGCCCGGGCCCTGGCCGGTCTGATCACCTCGCGCATCAAGGTCATGTCGCGCCTCGACATCGCCGAAAAGCGCGTCCCCCAGGACGGCCGCATCAGCCTGCGCATCGCCGGGCGGCCGGTGGACGTGCGCGTCTCGACCCTGCCGTCCAGCCACGGCGAGCGGGTGGTCTTGCGCCTGCTCGACAAGCAGGCCGGGCGCCTGGACCTGGCCGAGCTGGGCATGGACCCCGACACCGAGGCCCGGGTGGCAAGCATGATTTCGCGCCCGCACGGCATCCTGCTGGTCACCGGCCCGACCGGGTCGGGCAAGTCGACCACGCTGTACGCCGCGCTGATGCGCTTGAACGACCGCAGCCGCAACATCATGACGGTCGAAGACCCGATCGAGTATTACCTCGACGGCATCGGCCAGACCCAGGTGAACACCAGGGTCGATCTGACTTTCGCGCGCGGGCTGCGCGCCATCCTGCGCCAGGACCCGGATGTGGTCATGGTCGGCGAGATCCGCGACCTGGAGACCGCCCGCATCGCCGTCCAGGCCAGCCTGACCGGCCACCTGGTGCTCTCGACCCTGCACACCAACACCGCCGTCGGCGCCATCACGCGCCTGGTCGACATGGGCATCGAGCCGTTCCTGCTGGCCTCCAGCCTGATCGGGGTGCTCGCCCAGCGCCTGGTCCGGGTGCTCGACCCGGCCTGCCGCGAGCGCTATTCGATCAGCGCCCGGGAACTGGAGCGCCTCGGCCTGCCCGGCAGGCCCGACAGCACCCTGTACCGGCCGCGCGGCGATCTCGAGGCCGGCGTGTCGGGTTACCGTGGACGCACCGGCATCTACGAGCTGGTGGCGGTCGACGAGGCCATGCGCGCGCTGATCCACGACGGCGCCGCCGAGGCGCGGCTGGAGGCGCTGGCCCGCCAGTTCCACCCCGCCATCCTCGACGACGGCTGGCGCAAGGCCACCGCCGGCGCCACCTCGCTGGAAGAAGTGCTGCGCGTGACCCGCGCGGCCTGATCAGCCATGGGCGCGTTCGAATA
>JAWLFD010000213.1:0-3989 GCA_041685745.1 Wenzhouxiangella sp. | reverse complement strand
AAGCTGCATTACCTCGACGAGGGGCCGCTGGAGGGTCAGCCGGTGGTCATGGTGCACGGCAATCCGACCTGGTCGTTCTACTACCGCAGGCTGGTTCAGGCGCTTTCGGGCGAGCATCGCTGCCTGGTCCCGGACCATATCGGCATGGGACTGTCGGACCGGCCTGACGATGCGGCCTACAGCTACACGCTGCAAAGCCGGGTGGATGATTTCGGCCAGTGGCTGGACGAAGTCGAGCCGGAGCGCGAGATCGACCTGGTGGTTCACGACTGGGGTGGGGCGATCGGGCTTTCCTGGGCGGTTCGCAACCCGGAAAGGGTCCGCCGGGTGCTGATTCTCAATACCTGGGCGTTCAATATTCCCGAAGACAAGGCCTTGCCCGGCTCGCTGAAGTTCGCCCGCACCGGTCTGGGCGCCTGGCTGATCAACCGTTTCAACGCCTTTTCCGGTCTGGCGACCCGCATGGCCACGGCGAAAAAGCTCGATCGCGACGTCGCCCAGGGCCTGGTTGGACCTTACCAGGGATCGCCCGAGCAGCGCCTGGCCACGCTGCGCTTCGTCCAGGACATTCCGCTCTCGGAGGCCGACCCGGCCTGGTCGGTGCTGGCCGAGACCGAATCGCGGCTTTCGGTGCTGGCCGAAAAAGAGGTCCAGATCGCCTGGGGCGCGAAGGATTTCGTGTTCAACGACGAGGTGCTCGCGCTGTGGCGCGAAAAGCTGCCCCACGCGCCGGTCGAGTATTTCGAAGACGCCGGCCATTACGTGCTCGAAGACGCCGCCGATCGCATCGTGCCGTTGGCAAAGCGCATTTTCGGCTAGGCCGCGCGGGGTCGCCAGTGAACATCGCCCAGGCGCTGACCCGGCAAGCCACTACCCAGCCCGACGGGATCGCCCTGATCGTGCCGCAAAAGCGCACCCGCCAGGGCTGGAAGGACCGGCGTTACTCCTACCGCCAGCTCGATGAACTATCGACCCGGCTGGCCGCCGGCCTGGCCGCCGAAGGCGTTGGCCCGGGCACGCGCGTGGCCTTCATGGTGCCGCCGTCGCTGGAATTCTTTGCCCTGTTCTTTGCCCTGTTCAAGGCCGGCGCGGTGCCGGTATTGATCGATCCGGGCATCGGTATCAAGCCGCTCAAGACCTGCCTGGGCGAAGCGCGGCCGGAGGTCTTCCTCGGCATAACACGGGCCCACCTTGCGCGCCTCGTGCTGGGCTGGGGTCGTGGCCACGTCCAGCGCCTGATCACGGTCGGGCCGCGCCTGCTGTGGGGCGGGGCGCGCTACAAGGACCTGGCGGGCACCTCGACGGCCGCATTCCAGGCGCCGGAAGTCCAGCCCGACGATCCGGCCGCGATCCTGTTCACATCGGGCTCGACCGGGATTCCGAAGGGCGTGGTCTATCGCCAGCGTCATTTCGCCGCCCAGGTCGAACTGATCCGCGACAGCTACGGGATTCGGCCCGGCGAGGTGGATCTGCCGACGTTCCCTCCGTTTGCCCTGTTCGATCCGGCGCTGGGCATGACCACGGTCATTCCGCCGATGGATTTCACCCGTCCGGCCAAAGTCGATCCGGCCATGCTGGTCAGCCTGATCAAGGAGTATTCGGTGACCAACCTGTTCGGCTCACCGGCGCTGATGAACACCCTGACCCGCCATCTCGAGGCTCAGAATATCCGCCTGCCGGGTCTCAAGCGCGTTCTCTCGGCCGGCGCGCCGGTCCACCCCAGGGTCATCGATCGAATTCACCGCGCGCTCGGAGAGCATGCCGATATCCACACGCCGTACGGCGCCACCGAGTGCTTGCCGGTGGCGACCATCAGCGGTCGCGAACTGAGCGGCGGCCTGTCGGCCGGCAATCGTTCGGGCAAGGGAATCTGCGTCGGCCGGCCGCTGGCGGCCAATCAGGTGCGCGTGATCACGATCCGCGACCAGGCCATCGACCTGGCCGAGCAGGCAATCGACGTCGAGTCCGGCCAGGTCGGCGAGATCTGCGTGAGCGGCCCGACCGTCACCGACACCTACTGGGAGCGCGAGCGCCAGACCCGCGAGGCCAAGATGACCGATGCTCGGGGCCGCGTGTGGCACCGGATGGGCGACCTGGGCTGGCTGGATGAGCAGGGGCGGCTGTGGTTCTGCGGGCGCAAGTCCGAGCGGGTTCAAACCGCCGGCGGCGATCTGTTTACCGAATGCGTGGAGGGGCCGGTCAACGCGGTCGAAGGCGTCTATCGCAGCGCCCTGGTCGGCGTCGGCGAGCCGGGTCGGCAATTGCCGGTCGTGGTCATCGAGGCCGAGCCGGGCGCCTCCCGCGCCGAAATTTCCCCGCTGGTGCTCGGGATCGTCGAGCGCTTCGGGATCGAGCGGGTGGAGTTCAGCGACGCATTTCCGGTCGATATTCGTCACAACGCCAAGATCCGACGTCATGAAATCGCTGCTCGGCTGAGCTGAGCCGGCCTTGTTCAATGGCCGGCTGGGGTGTTTCGGCTTGCCGAGATCTAGAGGCGCTCGGAGATGTTGAGGCGTGCGCTCGGCGCTTCGAGGATCGACACCGCCCCGGTCTGGCCCTGTAAATCCCCCGGCCGGGCCTGAACGTCGCCGCTCATCGAAACGCGGGCGGTGATGACGATTTCCGGGAATGCAGAGAGATTCATGCCCTCGACCATGGCGTCGCTGTCGCTCAGGCCGATCCGGACCGGCAGGTCGGCAACGGTCATGCGTCGCACGGCCAGCGGCGTCGGCGGGCCACTCGCCGCCCTGGCGACAACGAACACCGTTTCGTTGCCGCTCAGGCCTTCCGACAGCGCCGGATCAATGGCGACTTCGACGCCGAAGCTGGGCTCGGCCGAGCGCTCGGCGGGGGCGGACTCCTGAGCCTCGCGCGGATTGTCCGCCGATGCCTCGTCGCCAGACTCCATCGGCGGGTGTCCGGGCGGCATGGGGCTGGCGGGATCGACGGGGCCGGGCCGATTCTCCGGCTCTTCCGAGGTCGGATGACCGGGCGGCATGGCCGTGACCCCGGGCGGCAGCGGTCCGGCCATGCGCCGCTGCTCGCGGGGCTGGTCGGTGGTCGGGTGACCGGGCGGCATCGTGTCCTGGCCCGGCCGCAGCGGCGGCGCCTGGCGCGGCGGCGGCAGCTCGCCGGGATCCTGGCCCAGTTCGACCCGGGCCTGGGCGATCTGGCCTGCGACCGAGTTGTAGACCGACGAGTTGGGATCGAGCAGCGGGATCAGGCGTTCCCACCAGACAATGGCGCGCTCGAAATTGCCGCTCTGGAAGGCGCCGATGCCCATCAGCCACATGGCTTTCTGGTTCTCCGGCTCCTCGATCAGCGCCTGGGTGAGCAACTGCCGCGACTCGGCGGGCAGGCCGTTCCGATCACCCATGAACATGAGTGTCTCGGCCAGTTCGACCTTGACGAAGGTGCTGTCGTTGTCGATGTACAGCGCACGCCGCAGGGCATGCTGGGCCGACGTGAATTCCTGGATGTTTTTGTAGGCCAGGCCCAGTTCGGCCCAGCCTTCGGCGTTGTCGGGATTGCGTTCCAGGCTGTGGGCCAGTTCCACCAGGTCGCTGCGCAATTCGGTGACCGGGTCGTCGGCCTCGGTCAGGCCTTCCGGTGTGCCGACCAGCTGGTAAAGCAGGAAGGTGGCGACGGGGACCGCGATTGCAAGCCCGGCCAGGACGCTCGTGGGAACGGGGCTTGCGCCCCCGACCGCATTAAGCTCCTGACGCAGTTTCCGGCGCCGCTGCGCGTAGTCGTCGGGATCGAGTTCGTCGATCAGATCGTCGAGCGCGTCCAGTCGGCGCTGTATGGCAGCGCGCTCGGGGTTGCGGCCCAGCAGAGGGCGGAGTACGAAAAATCCGGCGAAGATCACCGCCAGGGCGGCAATCAGAACAAAACTCAGGGAAGTCACAATGCTTGACGTCTCTTTTTGATCACGAACAGGGCGCCGATCAGGCCGCCGATGAGGAGCAGCAGGGGGCCGCCCCACAGCA
>JAWLFD010000212.1:0-4004 GCA_041685745.1 Wenzhouxiangella sp. | reverse complement strand
GATCTGCGCACCTTCGAGGTTCGTGCCCGCCCGATCGCGCCGGTCGACGGCTTGAGGCCGGGGATGACGGTGTTGATCGATGAGCACTCGCTGCAGTAGCCGCTCCGGTTTTTGATGCGCCCGGTCCTGGCTCGCGAGTGGCGGCGCTTTCGGCAGACGCCGCGGCTATGGTTGCTGACCATCGCGGCGCCCGTGCTGCTGCCGATGATCCTGTTGATGGTGTTTGCCGAACGCACGCCCAGCGCGCTGCCGATCGCGGTGCTCGACTATGACAACAGCGCGCTATCGCGCCAGGTCATCCGCGCCCTGGATGCCGCCCCGGGTATTGAAGTTGATCGCCAGCTGGCCGATCTGAAAGCCGCCGGCAGCGCGGTGCGCCGCGGCGAGGTGTTTGCGGTGGTCGCCCTGCCGCCGGATCTGCACCGGAACGTCCTGCGCGGCGAAGCGCCCCGGGTGCAGTTCTACGACAACCGCCAGATGCTGACGGCGGGCAACGTGATTCTGCGCGAGGTGCGCACGGCGGTGGCCACGGTGGGTGCCGGCATCGGTCTGCGCCAGGGCGTTTTTCCGCCGGTGCGCACGGAAAACCACCCGCTGTTCAATCCCGGTCTGGACTTTGGCCGTTTCCTGGCCCTGCCGCTGATGGTGACTCTGCTGCACATCCTGGTCGTGGTCGTGACCATCGACGTGACCGGGCGCGAGCTGCGCGAAGGCACGGCCGGGGCCTGGCTGCACGCGGCCGGAGGCCGGCCCTGGGTGGCGCTGCTGGCCAAGCTGGCGCCGTATTTTGTCTGGTTTTCGCTGCTTGGCGTGCTGGCGCTGGTGATCGGCGCCCGCGCGCTGGGGCTGGAAGTGCGGGGCAGCAGTTGGCTGTGGCTGGGTGGCTGGATTGGTTTGACTGCCGCCTGCATCGGCCTGGGACTGTTCCTGACCGGGCTGATCGGCAACCTGCGCATGGCCACCAGCGTGGCCAGCGTGATCGTCAGCCCGGCGTTCGCCTATTCCGGCATGACGTTTCCGGCGCAGGCCATGGAAGGCTTCGCCGTGCTGTGGTCGCGACTGCTGCCGCTGGGCCACTACCTGAATCTCCAGGCCGGGCAGATGGTGATGGGGGCGCCGGCCGCCAGCGGTTTCATGCACCTGCTCTGGCTGCTGCCGTTTGTGGGCCTGCCGCTGCTGGTGCTGGCGCGCTGGCGTCGGCTGATGTCCAACCCGGATCTTTGGGGTGCGCGCTGATGAGCGCCTGGCGGATTTTCATCGGCGAGCTGCGCACGGCGCTGACCGACCGCGGCGTAGTGATCGTGATCCTCGGGGCGAGCGTGTTCTACGCGCTGTTTTACCCGCTGCCGTACCAGTCGCAGGTCGCCACCGAGCTGCCGGTGATCGTGGTCGACCAGGACCGAAGCGCGAGCAGCCGCGACCTGGTCCGACGGGTATCTGCCACCGAGCAGATACGCGTTGATGGGGTGATCAGCGGGCCCCGCGAAGCCGAAGCACGGGTCCGCGACATGCGCGCGGCCGGCATCCTGCAGATCCCGCCGGACTTCGAGCGCGACATTCTGCGCCGGCAACCGGTCCAGGTCGGCGCCTACGGCAACGCCGCCTTCCCGGTGCTCTATTCGCAGGTCGTGACCGGCATGGTCAACGCCGTCCAGGACTTCAGCGCTGAAATCGTGCGCGAGCGCCAACTGGCTGACGGCCGTCCGCCGCTGCTGGCCGGCACCCTGGCCGAGCCGCTGGCGGTCGACCTGCGCGAGTTGTACAACCCCGACGGCGGCTACGCCAACTACATCGTCCCGGCGGTGCTGGTGCTGATCCTGCAGCAGACCTTCCTGATCGGCATCGGCATGATGGGTGCCGGCCGGCGCGAGCAGGGTGTGAGAGCCGTGCGCGGCCTGGTTGATTTGCTCGCGCGCGCTTGCGCCTACCTGCTGCTGCTGGCGCTGCTGCTGGGTTTTTACCTGCTGGTGGTCTACGAGATCTTCGATTTTCCCCGCTTTGGCCGCGTGCGGGATGTCTACGTGCTGATGCTGCCGTTTTTTCTGTCCGTTATCTTTCTCGGCCTGGCGCTGGGCCAGCTGTTTCGCTCGCGCGAGACCGCCCTGCAGACCATGCTGCTGCTCAGCCTGCCGGCTGTCTTTCTGGCCGGCTTTGCCTGGCCGGCCGTGCTGATGCCCGCGCCCCTGGTCTGGCTGGCGCAGCTGATCCCCTCGACGCCGGGCATCGACGGTTTCGTGCGGATCTACCAGATGGGTGCCTCGCTCGAAGAAGTGCGCTCGACGCTGATTCAACTCTGGCTGATGGCCGGCGCCTACCTGCTGCTGGCCTGGTCGACCTCGCGGTTCGACCGCCCCGCTGCGGTATCCTAGAATTCGGTTTTCAAAATTCTCTACGGGACGAGGCGAATGCCCATGTTCATCACCGATTCCGATCACGCGGTTCCGCTTCATTCGCTCGACGGCGATGACCTCAAGCGCTGGCTGGAACAGGCCGACTCGGCCCAGGCGCGCTGGGTCGAGGCGAGCGGTTTCGAGCCCGAGCGCGGTCGCTGGCTGGCCGTGCCCGACAGTGATGGGGGGCTTGCCTGCGTTTTGAGTGGGCGCGAGTCGGACGATCGATTGTGGGCGCTGGCGCACCTGCCGGGCGTGCTGCCCGACGGCGATTACCGTTTTCATACCGACTGGCCGGCCGAAGAACTTCAGCGCGCCCGGATCGGTTTCGGCCTCGGCGGCTATCGTTTCGATCGCTACAAGTCCGGCCCGGAGCGAAAGGTCAGACTGGTCGTCCCCGAGCGCGATCTGCACGAGCTTGAGGTTCTCGTCGACGCCTCGTGCTACGTGCGCGACCTGGTCAACACCCCGGCGCTGGACCTGGGGCCCGCCGAGTTGGCCGACTCGGCTCGGAAACTGGCCGAAACCTGCGGGGCGCAGTTCGAGGTCATCGAAGGCGAGCGCCTGGAGCGCGAGTTTCCCGCCATCCACGTGGTCGGCCAGGCCTCCAGCCGTCCGCCGTGCCTGATCCGCCTGCAGTGGGGCGATGCGGATGCCCCGCCGCTCGCCCTGGTCGGCAAGGGCGTGATCTTCGACTCCGGCGGGCTGGACATCAAGCCCGGTGCGGGCATGGTGCTGATGAAAAAGGACATGGGCGGGGCCGCCCACGTCCTGGGGCTGGCGAAAATCATCATGTCGCTGGGACTGAAGGTCAACCTGCGCGTCTACATTCCGGCGGTGGAAAACGCCATCTCGGGCAACGCCTACCGGCCGTCCGACATCATCCGCACCCGCAAGGGCAGCACGGTGGAAATCGGCAACACCGACGCCGAGGGGCGCGTGGTGCTGTCCGACGCCCTGACGCTGGCCTGCGAAGAAGGTGCCGAGCGCATCATCGACATGGCGACCCTGACCGGCGCGGCGCGGGTGGCGCTGGGCGAGGATCTGCCGCCGATCTACGCCCGCGACGGCGACCAGGCCCGGGGCATCCAGGACCTGTCGTTCAAGGCCGAAGACCCGCTCTGGCATATGCCGCTGTACGCGCCCTACCGCGACTACATTCGCCCGGCGATCGCCGATTTGTCGAACTCGGGAACCAGCAAGTTCGCCGGCAGCCTGACCGCGGCCCTGTTTCTGGATCACTTTGTCGAGCCACAGGTCGACTGGTACCACCTCGACATCTACGCCTGGAACCTGGGTGATCGCCCGGGCCGACCCGCCGGCGGCGAAGCCCAGGGGTTGCGCGCCCTCTGGGGCTGGCTCGATCAGCAGTACGGACGCTGAATCGGTTCGCTTCTACAGCCGCCAGATCCCCAGCAGGACCACCGCGACCAGGCAGAACAGCAGCATCAGGAAATAGGACGCGCCCAGAACGAGGTATTTGCCCAGGGTCAGGGGCCAGCCCTGCCGGTAAAAGCGCTTCTGGCTGATCAGGATATAGATCGGAATCCACAGCCAGATCGCGGCACCGATCCAGTACAGCAAACCCGCCAGCAGACCGTGACCGATGAAGGT
>JAWLFD010000211.1:0-4005 GCA_041685745.1 Wenzhouxiangella sp. | reverse complement strand
TTTCGGTCGCCCGCCGGTCGAGACCACCGCTCCGGTGATGCGCGACGGGCGCCAGGTCGAGGACCATTTCACCTCGTTCAGCTGGGAGCGCACCGACCGGGCCCGGGCGCTGGCTGCGGCCGCCGGCCTGTAGACCGCCGGTATCGGCGGTATCGATTTCATTTCAAGAGACCAAGGACGTCACACCATGAATGCAAGAACCGAAGATGCACGAAAGAGCGTACTGTTCGATGACAGCATCGCTCCGACCGACCACGACTTTTGCGTCGCCGACCTGAGCCAGGCCCGATTCGGCCGTCAGGAAATCGCCATCGCCGAGACCGAAATGCCGGGCCTGATGCAGACCCGAACCGAATATTCGGCCGACAAGCCGCTGCAGGGCGCGCGCATTGCCGGCAGCCTGCACATGACCATCCAGACCGCCGTCCTGATCGAGACCCTGATCGAGCTGGGGGCCGACGTGCGCTGGGCCTCGTGCAATATCTACTCGACCCAGGATCACGCGGCCGCCGCCATGGCCGAGCGCGGCGTGCCCGTGTTCGCCTACAAGGGCGAGAGCCTGACCGAGTACTGGGAGTTCGCCCACCGCATCTTCCAGTGGCCCGACGGCGGTACCGCCAACATGATTCTCGACGACGGCGGCGATGCCTCGCTGTTGCTCGATCTCGGTGCCCGTGCCGAAGCCGACCCGTCCGTGCTCGACAACCCCGGCAGCGAGGAAGAAACCGCGCTGTTTGCCTCCATTCGCAAGCGTCTGGAAATCAATCGCGGCTGGTATTCCGAGGCGCTGGAAAACATCCAGGGCGTGACCGAGGAAACCACCACCGGCGTGCTGCGGCTGTACCGCATGGCCAAGGCCGGCACCCTGAAATTCCCGGCCATCAACGTCAACGATTCGGTGACCAAGTCCAAGTTCGACAACCTTTATGGATGTCGCGAGTCGCTGGTTGACGCCATCAAGCGGGCCACCGACGTGATGATCGCCGGCAAGACCGCCATCGTCTGCGGCTACGGCGATGTCGGCAAGGGTTCGGCCCAGTCGCTTCGGGCCCTGTCGGCCAACGTCTGGGTGACCGAGGTCGACCCGATCTGTGCCCTGCAGGCAGCCATGGAAGGGTTCAAGGTGGTCAATCTGGAAGACCCGGGCGTGATCGAGTCGGCCGACATCATCGTCACGGCCACCGGCAACTGCAACATCATCCGCCACGAGCACATGCTGCGCTGCAAGGACCAGGCGATTGTCTGCAACATCGGCCATTTCGACGATGAGATCGACGTCGCCAGCGTCGAGGGGTACCAGTGGGAGGAGATCAAGCCGCAGGTCGATCACATCATCTTTCCCGACGGCAAGCGCATCATCCTGCTCGCGCGCGGCCGGCTGGTGAACCTGGGCTGCGCCACCGGTCATCCCAGCTTCGTGATGTCGAACTCGTTCACCAACCAGGTCCTGGCCCAGATCGAGTTGTGGAAGAACGGCGATCGCTACGACAACGATGTCTACTTCCTGCCCAAGCACCTCGACGAGCGGGTCGCCCGGTTGCACCTGGCCAAGATCGGTGCGCGCCTGACCGAATTGACGCCGGCCCAGGCCGACTACATCGGCGTGCCGGTCGAAGGCCCCTACAAGCCGGAGCATTACCGCTACTGATCCGGCTCGTATCGAGGATTCCCGGAACTGGCGACGCGCGAGCGGGTCTTGCGCGTCGCCTTTTTCGGCAAGCCGGCGGGGTCGTAGCCAATACCTTCAACACCCGGGAAGGAGGGCGTTATGGGCAACACGCAGTCGCCACAACTGAGTTTTGAGTTCTTCCCGCCGCGCGACGAGGAGCAGGCAGAGCGGTTTCGCGTTGCCCGCGATCGTCTTCTGGCGCTACGCCCCCACTACGTCTCCGTGACCTTCGGCGCGGGTGGGTCCACCCGGTCGCGCACGGTCGATACGGTGCGCGAAATCGCCGATGCCTGCCGGATTCCGGTCGCACCCCACATCTCCTGCATGTCCGAGGATCTCGACAGCCTCCGCCAACTGCTCGAGACCTACGACCGTTCCGGCGTCGAGCGGCTGGTGGTGCTGCGCGGCGACCGCCCCTCGGGACGATACGCCGGCGTGTTCGAACACGCCGCCGACCTGGTGGCCGATATCCGCCGGCGTTGGGGCAATCGTTTTCATCTGGAAGTCGCCTGCTATCCCGAGCACCACCCGGAATCGGCCAGCCCGGCCTCCGATTTGCGCCACTTCCGCGACAAGGTGGCCGCGGGGGCCGATGGCGCGATCACCCAGTATTTCTTCAACGCCGAGTGCTATTTCCGCTTTGTCGACGATGCGCGCGCGCTGGGGGTGGATGTGCCGATCGTGCCCGGCGTCATGCCGATCACCAACTACCAGGGCCTGGCTCGATTTTCGCGAACCTGCGGGGCGGAAATTCCGCAGTGGATCGACAAGCGTCTACAGGCCTGGGATGCGGCAGGCGACCGTGAGTCGCTGCTTGCCTTCGGTCATGACGTGGTCTGTGATCTGTGCCGCCGCCTGCTCGCCGGCGGTGCGCCGGGGCTGCATTTCTATACCCTGAACCGGGCCGCACCGTCCCTGCGATTGTGCCGTGAACTGGGCCTGGGAGTGGTTGAACCGTCTTCATGAAGCGCCGTGGTCAGTCGCCCTCGGCGCGAACCACGGGCGTGGGATCAGCGCTGTCGGGATCGGGAAGATCGATCTCGATCGGGCGGCAGCACACGGCGCAATCCTGAAGCACGGTCTGGCCGGCATCGTCCGGCTCCAGTTCGACCCAGTTGGGTTCGCCGCACCAGGGGCACGAAAACTGCGCGGACTCGGTCAGCATGCGGTAAGTCTCAATCGTCGCCGTAGATGGCCACGGTCTTGTGCCCGTCGACGGCGATTGCTGCCCGGTACATGCCCTCGGTGTTGAACGGCATGGCGATGTTGCCCTGCGCGTCGATGGCGATGACGCCGCCGTCGCCGCCGGCTTCGACGAGGACGCCGTTGACCACGGCATCGGCGCTTTCGGCCAGGCCAACACCGGCGTGGCGCATGCGTGCGCAGATATCGTAGGCGACCACGTGACGAATGAAGAACTCGCCGTGTCCGGTGGCGCTGACGGCGCAGGCGCGGTTGTCGGCGTAGGTGCCGGCGCCGATGATCGGCGAGTCGCCCACCCGGCCCCAGCGCTTGTTGGTCATGCCGCCGGTCGAGGTGGCCGCGGCGAGATTGCCGTCGGCGTCCAGGGCGACCGCGCCCACGGTTGAAAACCAGTCCTCCGACAACTGCACCGATGCATCGCGGCGGGCCTGGACCGCACGCAGCTGCTCGGCACGGAATTCGGTGATGAACCAGTCCGGGCCCTTGAATTCCAGCCCGATCGCTTCTGCGAAAGCGGTGGCGCCGTCGCTGACGAGCATGACGTGCGGCGAGTCGGTCATGACCGCGCGCGCCGCCTCGATCGGGTGGCGGATGCCTTGCACGCTGGCCACTGCGCCGGCGGTGAGGCTGGCGCCGTCCATGATCGAGGCGTCCATTTCCACGGTGCCGTCGTGGGTCAGCACGGCGCCCCGTCCGGCATTGAATTCGGGCGCGTCTTCCAGGACACGAACTGCTGCGACCACCGCATCCATGCTGCTGCCGCCATCGGCCAGAACCCGGTGGCCGGCGACGATCGCGGTGTCCAGCGCCGAGCGGATGGCGGTTTCCTGCGCCGGGCTGAGATTGCCGCGCTCGATCGTTCCGGCACCGCCGTGGATGGCGATGGCGATCGGCGCTTGCGCCAGGGCGGACATGCTCATCAGGATCAGGACCGCGGTCAGTGAGAGGATCTTCATCATGGCAGGGTGGGCTGCAGGAAAGGGAAAGATCGAAAGTCTAGCATTCCCGGTATACTCCCGGGTTTTCCGGCGACACGGGAGCGCGGTTCGACATGAGCTACACCATCACCCTGTTTTATGCCGGTCTGTCCGGCCTGCTGCTGCTGGGATTGTCGTTTCAGGTCGTGGCCCTGA
>JAWLFD010000210.1:0-4013 GCA_041685745.1 Wenzhouxiangella sp. | reverse complement strand
CGACCCGCGCGCCGTCGTTCCCGACTCCAACATGCCGGCCTACCCCTGGCTGGCCGAGCGCATGGTCAACGGGCAAACCGTCGAGAGGCGCATGCGCGCGCTCAAGCGCCTGGGTCATCCCTACAGCGACGAGGACATCGAAGCGGCGCGCGAGGCGGTCAGCGGAAAGACCGAACTCGACGCCGTGATCGCCTATCTGCAAGGGCTGGGTACGCAGTGGACCGGCCAGAACGGAGCCAGCGCGCCATGAGCAGCGGCATCTGGACGGGTTTTGCCATGCTGGCCTTCATCGCCATCGCGGTCTGGGTCTTCCTGGTCAAGGACAAGGAAGATTTTGACGAGCAGGCACACTTGCCGCTCGATGAAGAGGACAAGGACAAAGACAAGAACAACACGGACAAGGAGTCGGAATCATGAGTGCGTTCTGGCACTGGTTTATCGTCATCGTCACCCTGGCCTTCACCGCGGCCATGGTCTGGCTGTTCGTCGCCACGGGCAAGGCCAAGGTGCCGACCGGCACCAACAAGGAAGGCGACGAAACCACCGGTCATGTCTGGGATGAAGACCTCGAGGAACTCAACAACCCGATGCCGCGCTGGTGGCTTTGGCTGTTCTACGCCTCGGTGGCTTTTTCGCTGATCTACCTGGTGCTCTACCCCGGCCTGGGCCGTTACGAAGGCACCCTGGGCTGGAGCTCGGAGGGCCAGTATCAACAGGAGCGTGCGGCGGCGAACGCGGCATTCGAAGACCGCTTCGGTCCGCTGGTCACGCTGCCGCTCGAGGAACTGGCACGCAATCCAGAGGCGCTCGAAGCCGGGCGCAATCTTTATCGCACCAACTGCTCGACCTGTCACGGCTCCGATGCTCGAGGCGCGCGCGGCTATCCGAATCTGACCGATGACCACTGGATCTGGGGCAGCCAGCCCGACCAGGTCTGGACCAGCATTCACGAAGGCCGCCAGGCGGCCATGCCCGGCTTCGACGGCGCCCTGAACGACCAGGAAATCACGCGCACCGCCGTCTACGTGCAGCAGCTGGCCGGCCAAAGCGTCGACCAGACCATGGCCTCGGCCGGCAAGCGCCATTTCGATCTGCTGTGCGCGGCCTGCCACGGTGGCGACGGCAAGGGCAACCCGGCCCTGGGTGCGCCCGACCTGACCGCCGGAATCTATACCTACGGCGGCAGCATCGACGACCTGCGCCACACGATTCGCCAGGGCCGCAATGGCGTGATGCCGGCCCAGCGCGACCTGCTGGGCGAGTCGCGCTCGCGCCTGGTCACGGCCTATGTGCTCAGTCTCGGCATGAATGGCGGCGATGGCTGATCGCGATCGCTGCCGGCCCGGCCAGGCGGCTCCGGAGTCCGGAGCGCGGCCGCCGCTGGTCCAGGTGCTGGGGGCCATTCTGTGGCCCTCGTTCTTTGCCGCCGGCATGGCCACGGTGGTGTTCTTCATCGTGGTCGACCCGCTGATACTGCGCGACATCACCTTCCCGGACCTGGAAATCTCGCGCCTGGGCGGCTACACCATCGCCTTTTTCATGTTCTGGGCGGCGACCGCCTCGTCGAGCCTGTTCACGCGTATCCTGCTCAAACCACCATCGCGTTTCAATCCGCCCGACCGGACATGAGTGACTCCACTGGCAACAGCCAGACCATTCCGCTGTACGTCAAGCAGCCCAAGGTCTACCCGCGCGAGGCGAGGGGGCGGTTTTCGCGCCTGCGCGTGATCGCCGCCTGGCTGCTGCTGGGGCTGTTCTACGTCCTGCCGTGGATCAACTGGGGCGGACAGCAGGTGGTGCTGTTCGACCTGCCCGGCCGCCAGTTCCACTTTTTCGGCATCACCCTGTGGCCCCAGGACCTGTTCATCCTGTCGCTGCTGCTGGCCATGGCGGCACTCACCCTGTTCTTCTTTACCGCGCTGGCCGGAAGACTGTGGTGCGGCTACGCCTGTCCGCAGACGGTCTGGACGGAGGTCTTTCTGTGGATGGAGCGGGTCACCGAGGGCAAGCGCAACAAGCGCATCAAGCTCGACAATGCGCCCTGGAGCCGGGACAAGATTCTGCGCAAATCGTCCAAGCAGTTCCTGTGGATCACCTTCGCCCTCTGGACCGGTTTTACCTTCGTCGGGTTCTTCGTCCCGATCCGCGAGCTGGGTCCGCGCGTGCTGAGCTTCGAACTCGGCGGCTGGGAAACCTTCTGGATGTTCTTTTACGGCTTTGCCACCTACGGCAACGCCGGCTACATGCGCGAGCAGGTGTGCAAGTACATGTGCCCGTACGCGCGCTTCCAGTCGGCCATGTTCGACGCCGACAGCCTGGTGATTTCCTACGACGCCGAACGCGGCGAGCCGCGCGGCGGGCGCGCCAAGTCCGTCGATCACAAGGCCGCAGGCCTGGGCGACTGCATCGACTGCACGGCCTGCGTCCAGGTCTGCCCCACCGGCATCGATATCCGCGACGGGCTGCAGATCGAGTGCATCGCCTGTGCCGCCTGCATCGACGTCTGCGACGAAGTCATGGACAAGATGGACTACCCGCGCGGCCTGATCCGCTACACCACCGAGAACGCGCTGCAGCACAAGCCGACCCGGATCATCCGGCCGCGCATCTTCATCTACCTGGCCGCCCTGGCCCTGCTGGCCACCATCATCGGCGTGTTCCTGACCGGCCGCGACCCGCTGATCGCCGACGTGCTGCGCGATCGTACCTCCCTGTACCGGGTCAGCGGGACCGATCTGGAAAACGCCTACAGCCTGAAACTGACCAATCGCAGCGAACAAACCATGGTGCTCGACATCCAGGCCGAAGGGCTGCCGGAGATCCGGGTGGTCGAACCGACTGGCGAAGTCCGGGTCGCGCCCGGCCAGACCGCCGACCTGCCGTTGACCGTGGCCCTGCCGCTGACCGCGGCCGACCCGGGCATGCTGCCGATGACCATCATCGCCAGCGACACCCGGAGCGAGCGCACCTCACGCGTGGAAACCCGCTTCTTCGTGCCCGCCAACCCGTGACCGAGAAACCTTGATGCAAGCGCCCCCGCCTCTTCCCTGGTACAAGGAACCGTGGCCCTGGATCCTGATCTGCATCACCGGCCTGGGCGTGGTGGCCGGCAGCACGCTGGCCTTCATCGGCATCTCCAGCCCGCCGGAGATCGTACGCGGCGATTACCAGCGCCTGGCGAAGTTCATCACCGAAAGCGACGAGCGGGCGAGCACGGCCCGTAGCCTGGGTCTGGCCGGAAGGCTGGCGGTGACCGGCAGCGAGGTGGCGCTGAGCCTGGCAGCCACCAGTCCCGACGCCTTGCCGGGCGAGTTGATGGTCCAGTTCCGCGACCCGGCGACCAGCGAGGGCGATCGAACGGTCCTGCTCACGCGCCTTGGCGAGGATCGCGGCGAGTATCGCGGCCCCGTTCCCGAGCCTCCCAACCCCAGGTCTCACGTCATCGTCAGCGACCTGGCCCGGTCCTGGGTGCTGTCCGGCCGACTCGACGGCGCCGGCAGGGTCATCGCGGTCGAAGCGCGCCAGCCGTGAACCCGCCCGTCCGCCACGAAAACGGTGGCTGCTGGCACTGCGGCGAAGCCATTCCCAAGGGACTGGACATCAGCGCCGAGATCGACGGTCAGGCCCGGGCGATGTGTTGCCACGGCTGCCAGACCGTGGCTCGACTGATCGATTCGGCCGGACTGAACCGCTACTACGAATTCCGTGACGCGCTGCCGGAGCGCCCCGAGCAGGCCGGCGAGGCCAGCGCCAAGGATTTCGGGGCCTGGGACCGCCCGGCCGTGCTCGCTCACTATGCCCGGGCCGACTGCGACGGCGGGCATGCACTCACCCTGGTGCTGGAAAACGTCCACTGCGCGGCCTGCGCCTGGCTGATCCAGCGCTTTGTCGGCGCGCTCGACGGGGTGAGCGAGATTCGAGTCGACGTGGCCGACGGACGCGCCCAGCTGCGATTCGATCCCGAACGCAGTGCCTTGAGCGAGGTCGCCGCTCGGCTGGCCGCGCTGGGCTAC
>JAWLFD010000209.1:0-4032 GCA_041685745.1 Wenzhouxiangella sp. | reverse complement strand
CCGGAAAACGTCGCCAGGTCTCATCGACGAAGCGGCAGTGTGCCACCAGCCAGTCGGACGTCAATTCACCGACGGTGCGTTTCATGGTCGCGCACGTTCTGCGGCGGTGAAGACCAGCGCCTGGAAAAGCGCCCGCTGCTCGGGGCGCTGGGGCAGGTATTCGGGGTGCCACTGAACGCCAAGTGCGAAGGCCGATCCGGTTTGCTCAATGGCCTGGACCACGCCGCTGTCCTCGTGGGCACAGGCCATCATCCCCTGGCCCAGGCTGTCGATGGCCTGCGAGTGCAGGGCGTTGACCCGAACACGGGTCACGGCAAGAATGCGAGCGAGGCGGGATTCGTTCTTGATCTCGATCTGCTTGCGCGGCAGCACCGATCGGATGGCCGGACGTTCCTCGTAGAACCCCCCCAGATCCTGGTGCAGGGTGCCGCCGGCGGCCACGTTGAGCAACTGCATGCCGCGGCAGATGCCCAACAGCGGCAGACCGCGATCGCGCGCCTCGGTGATCAGGTGCCGCTCGAGCGCGTCCCGGGCCTGATCGAGTCCTCCGGCCTTGGTCGTGAGCAGACGTCGAATCAGCAGCAGCAGCGGGAACAGGAGAATGCCTGCCAGGCGACGCCAGCCGAGCAGCCCGGGATCTTTGAATGACTCCAGCTTCGGCATCGGCTCGGCGCCGTACAGGTCCGGACTGACGTCGGCGCCGCCGCCGACGATCAGTCCATCGAGATGCTCGATACCGTGCGGCTTGCCGGGACGGATGCGCAGCGGGCGGCCGCCGGCGCGCCGAACCGCTCGCGCGGTAAACAGCCAGGCCGCCAGTCCGCCCCTGTCGGGACCGGTGACGCCGATGACGGGGCGCCGGTCGCTCATCGGCGCAGCTTTCGCGACAACGCCGACAAGAAGCGTTTGATGGGGTTTGAACTCTTCAGGCGGGACGCGCACTGGCTTTTCAGCGCCGCCGGATCACCGGCCAGTCGTTCGACGACAATCCAGTCGTTCCAGGGCACCGAAAGATTCCAGTCCGGCTCGTCGATCAGGCAGTTGGGCAGCCGGTAGTGAAACGCCGGCCTGGGCTTGATCAGTTCCTTTTCCACCGGCGCAGCCATCACCCGTTCTTCGTCGATATGGGCAAACAGCGGCAGCATGTCCAGCGGTCGGTTTCGGGTCGGCGTGTAGTACAGGAAGTCGTCGATCAGGGTCGTCAGATCGGGCTGATAATCCGGATCGAGAACGTGGGCGACGTAGTCTTCCGGATAGGACTGGACGTAGGGTGAAATGCGTCGGGCAAGGTCGACGTCGGAACGTTCCAGCAGCCAGTCGTACTTGAGCAGAAACGCGCGCAGCATCGCCAGCAGATAACCGGCGTCGAGGCTGGCCGCCTCGATGTTGAGCTGCAGGCCGAAAGCGTAGAAAGGTGAGGAGTGGGTACCCTTGGCGCCGGCCTCGTGCAGGCGCAGGCGAATCTCGTCGAGACGGGCGAATTCGGTCCAGGGAATCGGTGGGCCGACCAGTTCGCGCGGTACGACCAGCCCGGCGATGCGCGACATCAGCTCTTCGATGTTGTCGCGTGCATTCCCGTGGCCGATGTCGATGCCGACTTCGGCCAGGGCTTCCTGGTAGCGACGATCGCGCAGGATGCTGGCGTCGAGCTCGATGTTGAAGTCGCCGAGGTCCGTTCCCCGCACGCGACTCAGAAACGCGCTTTCGTGCTCGATGGTTCCACCCAGAACCGCGGTGACGGCTTCGCCCATCGCCTGCGGAGGAATCGACGCGACCTCAAGTTCCAGCCCGACCCGGCGCAGGTCCCCGGCCGGCGTGGTTTCCCGCGGCAACGGGTCGAAACGAGGCTGATTTGGGTCGGGCTGGCTCATGCAGTCGGCTTGCATCCATGATCAGGACGTTCAGAATAGCGAAAACAGCGCCACCGGAACGCAGAACCCCGGCACGGGGCCGGGGTTCTGACGGGGCAGTCAGGTCTTTGGGACCTGGCTTTACAGGCTGCTTACATCATGCCGCCCATGCCGCCCATGCCGCCCATGCCGCCCATGTCCGGAGCACCACCGCCTTCGTCGGACTTCGGCATCTCGGCCACGGCCGCTTCGGTGGTGATCATCAGGCCGGCCACGGACGACGCGTTCTGCAGGGCAGAGCGGGTCACCTTGGTCGGATCCAGGATGCCGGCTTCGATCATGTCGACGAACTCGCCGCTGGCGGCGTTGTAGCCGTAGTTGCCCGAACCTTCGGAGACCTTGGCCAGGATGACCGAGGGCTCGCCACCGGAATTGGAGACGATCTTGCGCAGCGGCTCTTCCATGGCGCGCAGGGCAATCTTGATGCCGACATTCTGGTCTTCGTTGTCGCCCCTGAGATCCTGCATGGCGTTGATGGCACGCACCAGGGCCGTGCCGCCGCCCGGAACCACGCCTTCTTCGACCGCGGCACGGGTGGCGTGCAGCGCATCTTCGACGCGGGCCTTTTTCTCCTTCATCTCGACTTCGGTGGCGGCTCCGACCTTGATCACGGCGACACCGCCGGCCAGCTTGGCCACGCGCTCCTGCAGCTTCTCGCGATCGTAGTCGGAGGAGGCGTCCTCGATCTGGGCGCGGATCTGGCCGACCCGCCCTTCGATGGCCTGGCCGTCGCCGGCGCCGTCGATGATGGTGGTGTTTTCCTTGGTGATCTGGATTTTCTTGGCCGAGCCGAGCAGATCCAGGTCAGCCTTCTCCAGGCTCATGCCCACGTCTTCGGAAATCACCTGGCCGCCGGTCAGGATGGCCATGTCTTCGAGCATCGCCTTGCGGCGGTCACCGAAGCCGGGTGCCTTGACCGCGGCGACCTTGACGATGCCCCGCAGGTTGTTGACGACCAGGGTGGCCAGGGCTTCGCCCTCGATGTCTTCGGCCACGATCAGCAGGCTGCGGCCCGATTTGGCGACACCTTCGAGCACCGGCAGCAGTTCGCGGACGTTCGAGATTTTCTTGTCGTGGAGCAGAATGTAGGGGTCTTCGAGCTCGACCTGCATGGTCTGCTGGTCGGTCACGAAGTACGGCGACAGGTAGCCGCGGTCAAACTGCATGCCTTCGACGACGTCGAGCTCGTTTTCCAGCGACTGGCCTTCCTCGACCGTGATCACGCCTTCCTTGCCGACCTTGCCCATGGCCTCGGCGATGATCTTGCCGATTTCTTCATCGGAGTTGGCCGAAATGGTGCCGACCTGAGCGATGGCCTTGTCGTCGGTGCACGGGGTCGACAGGTTCTGCAGTTCGGCCACGGCAGCCTTGACCGCCTTGTCGATGCCGCGCTTGAGATCCATCGGGTTCATGCCGGCAGCGACCGACTTCAGGCCTTCGCGGAGCATGGCGTGGGCCAGGACGGTGGCGGTGGTGGTGCCGTCGCCGGCGGCGTCAGAGGTCTGGGAAGCGACTTCCTTGACCATCTGGGCGCCCATGTTCTCGAACTTGTCTTCCAGTTCGATTTCCTTGGCCACGGACACGCCGTCCTTGGTCACGGTCGGGGAGCCGAAGCTCTTTTCGAGCACGACGTTGCGGCCCTTGGGGCCGAGGGTAACGCTGACCGCGCGGGCCAGAACGTCGACGCCCTTGAGAATGCGATTGCGGGCGTCTTCGGAGAAACGGACTTCTTTGGCACTCATTGTTGCTAATCCTCTACTTTCAATTCGGTTGGGTTAGGAGATCCAGGGGCTGATCAGGATTCAATGACCGCCATGATGTCGTCTTCGCGCATCACCAGCAGTTCTTCTGAATCGACCTTGACCTCGGTGCCCGAGTACTTGCCGAACAGGACCTTGTCGCCGACCTTGACGTCGAGGGCCTTCTGTTCGCCGTTCTCGAGGATCTTGCCGTTGCCGACGGCCAGGACTTCGCCGCGGATCGGCTTTTCGGTTGCGCTGTCGGGAATGACAATGCCACCGGGGGTGGTGCGCTCTTCTTCAACGCGCTTGACGATGACGCGATCATGCAAAGGACGCAAATTCATGGGTGTTTTCTCCCTTACGACTGTATCGATTGAAAT
>JAWLFD010000208.1:0-4054 GCA_041685745.1 Wenzhouxiangella sp. | reverse complement strand
ATTACCGGCCAAGACCGGCAGATCTCGGTCGCGCCCGCATTCCCGCCGGCCTTACTGATCGGTGGCCCGGCGCCGAAAGGCAATGGCGGCGGCCAGCAGGGCCGCGGCGATCAGCACGCCGACCCACATCTCCGGCTTGAGCAGGTGGCCGGATACGCCGGAAAAGCTCATGTACAGATCCTCGTTGAACCGCACGTCGTCGAGGCCGTTGCCAAGATCGATATTGGCATTGCCCGGCAGCGCCCCGGTGCCCAGACGCGTGAGCATGATCAGACCCAGGTTGAATTCCGGCAGCCGGAACCCGGAGATCAGGCTGTAGCTGTGCTGGGCGATGCTGACGCCGGCCGGAATGGCGACTGCGATCAGGATCGGCAACCGCGGCGCCCACGACGAGCAGAACAGCAGCCAGGCGTAGATCGGCAGCAGCCACAGCGCCTGGACCAGCAGGCCCAGGGCCATCACCGACCACAGACGCGGCAGGCTGGCCGGCCACCACAGGTGAGTCAGTGGGTTGATGCCGGCGAGCAGGGCGTAGCCGCTGGCGATCAGCAACAGGACAAGGTGGGTCAGGATGATCGCGCCCAGAAACAGCGCCGGCACCATGATGCATGCCGTGAGCAGCTTCGACAGAACGACCGTCTTGTCGGAGACCGGCAGCGACTTCCAGAACAGGATGGAGCGGTCCTTGCGATCGTCGAACAGGCTGCCGGCGAGGTAGAACAACACGATCAGGATCATGACCTGCAGGAAGAAATTCGAGCCGGCGAACAGGGCGCCCGAGACCAGCAGCCGCTTCTGTTCGGGATCCATTTCGGCAAACATCCGCATGGCGTCGAGGGTAAAGGCCATTTCGGCATCGAAACGGGCGCCGAGTATCAGCATCACGACGGTGAACAGGACGATCAACCCGCCGATGCCCAGCGGCGCCCATTTGAAGGCGAAGGGGCTTTCCCACACTTCGCGGCGCATCAGCGTCCAGAGGTTGGCAAGCGTGCGGGTATTCATTCGCCTTCTCCCATCAGGGCAACGAACAGGTCGGCCACGCTGGGCCGATGTATCTCGCCCAGCGGCGACAGCTTTTCGCGATCCGGCTCATCGAACAGCAGGATATGACGTCCGAACAGGATCCGTTCGTGCAGCGGTGCCAGGGCCCTTGCCGTTTCCAGCTGGTCTGGGCGGACCATGACTTCGGTGTAGCGTTCGTGGATGGCTTCCATCGACTGGTTGAGCACCAGCCGGCCGTCCTTGATGAACACCAGGTCGGTCAGGATGTGCTCGACTTCCTCGACCTGGTGGGTGGTGATGACGATGGTTCGATCCTGGTCGAAGTACTCGTTGAGCAGGTTGGAGTAAAAACGCTTGCGAAACAGGATGTCCAGGCCCAGCGTCGGTTCGTCGAGGACCAGCAGACGCGCATCGATGGCCATGACCAGCGCCAGGTGAAGCTGGACCACCATGCCTTTGGACAGCGTCTTGATGCGCGCCTGGGGCCGAATGCGGGTGGCCTCCAGGTAATGCATGCACTGCTTTCGGCTGAAGTTCGGGTGCAGGCGCTCGGTCAGGTCGATGATCTGGCGCACCCGCGCCCAGCGCGGCAGAACGGCGACGTCGGCGATGAAGCAGACGTCTTGCATCAGCCGGTCGCGCTGCCGGGCGGGATCCAGCCCCAGCACCGACAATTGGCCCTGGTAGCTCGACAACCCGAGAATGGCCTTCAGCGCCGTGGTCTTGCCGGCGCCGTTGGGGCCGATCAGGCCGACGATGCGTCCGGAAGGGATATCCAGGTCGATCCCGTCGACGGCGTGGACCTGACCGTAGGTTCGACGCAGTCCGCGTGCCTTGATGATGTTGGTCATGTCGATTCCTTGCCTGCTTGGGTCGCTGCCCCGGCCAGTTCTTCCAGGCTCAGGCCGAGTTGACGAATCTTGTCCACCTGCCGGGGCCACTCTTCGGACAGGTAGCGTTCCCGCTCGCTGGCCAGCAGCCGAGCGCGAGCGCCTGGACACACGAACATTCCCACGCCGCGTCTTTTCTCGACCAGCTGGTCGTCGACCAGCGACTGGTAGGCCTTCGATACGGTCAGCGGATTGATCTGAAAGTCTACAGCGACCTGCCGCACCGAGGGCAGCGGCTGCCCCTCCTCCAGCGTGCCGTCGATAATGGCGGCCACGGTCTTTTCGCGCAGCTGCCAGTAGATCGGCTGGTTGTCATCCCATTGAGCGCTCATCCACCACCCGGACGCAGGCCCGGAAACCACGGAATCCAGCGCGTGTTGGATCGGGAAGAGAGCGCCTCGCGCGCCCGGCCATCGCCCTTTGGCGTGCCGGCGGGAAGACTTTCGTCCACGACGGTGACCCGGTGCGTTTCCGGATCGCCCGGCGCGTTGACCAGCGGTTCCTGACGCTGACGGAAATCCGAGCTGAAGGCGAGAACCAGACAGATGGCCGCGGCCAGGGCAGCCAGGCTGTGGGGAACGTGAAATGCATTGTTTCTGGCGATCGGCAGCATGATGTTCTCCTTCCATCAACGTGTTGGTGTAATAGTCTAGTAGCACACCATGACGGAGTCAAGCCTTTTCTGCCATCGAACTGCAGTCGGGCAATGCCGGTCGATCTGGTAACATGCGCCCTTTACCCCTCCCCGCAAACCCAAGGAGTCCAGAATCCATGCGTAATCCCAAGTTGAACCTTGTCGCGCTTGCTGCCGCGATCTCTTTTCCCGCGCTGGTCGCGGCCATGGAAACCCCCGAGGAACGATTGAGCTACACCATCGGCATGGACATCGGCCAGTCGTTGTCCGAGCAGGGCATGGACCTCGATATCGACCTGCTGGTCGAAGCCCTGCGCGCCTCCTATGCCGGTGAAGAAACCCGCCTGACCCAGGAAGAGGCGCTGGCCGAGCGTGACGCCTTCATGCAGCGCCGACAGCAGGAAATGGAGCAGGAGCGCGGCGTGGAAGCCGAGCGCAACCTGGAGCAAGGTCAGGCCTTCCTGGCCCAGAACCGCGAAAACCCGGAAGTGCAGGAAACCGCGTCGGGTCTGCAGTATCGCGTCATCGAGGAAGGCGACGGCGCCAGCCCCGAGGCCACCGACCAGGTGACCGTGCACTATGTCGGCACGCTGATCGACGGAGTCGAGTTCGACAGTTCCCGCGCTCGTGGCGAACCCGCCACCTTTGCCCTCAACCAGGTCATTCCCGGATGGACCGAAGGGGTCCAGCTGATGCGGGAAGGCGCGGTCTACGAATTCTTCATCCCGGCCGACCTGGCCTACGGTGAGCAGGGCCGCCCCGGCCCCATCGGACCCAACTCGACCCTGATCTTCGAGGTCGAACTGATCGAAGTCCAGTCGGACTGATCAAAGCGCGGCCAGTCGCCATGGGATCGCTGCAGGACGCCCTGCTCAACGCAGGGCTGGCCGAGGAAAAGCCCAAACCCTCGCCCGGGAAATCCGGTACGGGACGAAAAGCGGCCGATTCCCGACGGGCCGGCTCCGGCAAGCGCCCGAAAGCGAACGCGGGCAAGCGGCGACCCCTGTCGGCCGCCGAGTCGGACCTGGCGCGCGCCTACAAAGCGCGCGAGCAGGCCGAGGCGGCCGAAAAAGAGCGCGTCAAGAAAGAACGCGTGGCGGCCCAGGAAGCGCGGCGAAAGCGCAACCTTCAGCTCGATGCGCTCATCAGCGGCCAGACACTGAACCGCAAGGACGCCGACTGTCCGCGCTATTTCGAGCACCTGGGCCGCATCCGGCGCGTGCTGTGCACGCCCGAGCAGCGCCAGCAGCTCAACAACGGTGAGCTGGGCGTGGTCTCGCTGCGCGGATCCTACCTGCTGGTTGGCCTGGAAACCATGGAAGCCTTTCGGGCGATCGCCCCTGATCTGGTTCCGGACCTGTCGCCCAAAGAGCCCGAAGACGATGGTTCGGATTATCCGCCGGTGCCGGACGACCTGGTCTGGTAGGGGCGGGGATCAACCAGGGACCAGGGACCAGGGACCAGGGACCAGGGACCAGGGACCAGGGACCAGGGATCAGGGACTAGGGACTAGGGACCAGGGACC
>JAWLFD010000207.1:0-4060 GCA_041685745.1 Wenzhouxiangella sp. | reverse complement strand
GTGCGCATCATGCGCTTGGCGCGTTCGCGGTTGTAGCCTTCGAACTCGATCGAGACGTTCATCAGGCCGCCGGCGTTGACCGCGTAATCGGGCGCATAGAGGATGCCGCGGGCTTCGAGCTCGTTGCCGCACTCGTCGGTGGCCAGCTGGTTGTTGGCCGCCCCGCACACGATCTTGAAGCGGAACCGGGGCAGGGTCTGCTCGTTGACCACCGCACCCAGCGCGGTCGGGCAGAACACGTCGGCGTCGACGTCGTAGATGTCGTTCAGGCCCACCGCCTCGCAGCCCAGGTCCACGGCCTGGGCGACGGCGTCTTCGTTGATGTCGGTCACGAACACCTTCGCGCCCTCCGCGCGCAGCAGCTTGACCAGCTCGAAGCCGACGTGGCCCACGCCCTGGACGGCGTAGCTGTAGTCGCCGAATTCCTCGTCGTTGAAGCGGTGCGAGAGCGAGGCGCGAATGCCCTGCAGGGTGCCGTAGGCGGTAAACGGCGAGGGGTCGCCCGAGCCGCCGTGGACCTGGTGGACGCCGACGCAGTTGTCGGTTTCCTGGAACACGTATTCCATGTCGTTGACGTCGATGCCGACGTCCTCGGCGGTGATGTAGCGCCCGTGCAGCGACTCGATGAAGCGCCCGAACGAGCGAAACAGCGCTTCGGACTTGTCCTTGCGCGGATCCCCGATCAGCACCGACTTGCCGCCGCCCAGGTTGAGACCGGCCACGGCCGCCTTGTAGGTCATCCCGCGCGACAGGCGCAGGACGTCTTCCAGCGCTTCCTGCTCGGTGGCATACGGCCACATGCGCAAGCCGCCCAGGGCGGGACCTAAGGTGGTGTTGTGGATGGCGATGATGCCCTTGAGACCGGCATCCTTGTTGTGGCAGAACACGACCTGCTCATGGCCGGTCGTGTCGATGGTTTCGAACAGATTCATGCAAGACCTCCGGAACCCGCGCTTCTGCGTCGCAGGCTCAAATTGGGCCGGAACCCCGTAGACCCGGCCGGGAAAGGAAACGCTTCGTCCGGCGCGATACAGCGACCGGACAAAGCAACCTTTCTAGTCTAGCGGAATCCAGCGGTCGGAAGGTCTCGACTCAGTTCGAGAAGATCCGCGTCCTCGGCCCCATCATGTACTCGGCCACGTCATCGGGCGCGCCGATGCCGATGCCGTCGGTCAGGTCGTCCTCGTCGTAGTCGGTGTTGGGCAGGAAGATGGCGCAGACTTCCACGGTCACGCCGTTGTTCATCAAGCGCCCCAGCAGGTCCTTCGGGGTCACGCCGGGCGGGTCGAAGGCCTGGGCTTCGTAGTCGGCCAGGGCAAGCTCGGCACCGTCGCCGCACAGCAGCACGCGCACCTCCAGACCCTGATCGACGGCCTTGTTGGCCAGCGTCAGCGGCATGGCGCGGTCCTGGGTGGCGCTGCCGGTGACGGTCACGAACAGGCGATGCTCGCGGCCGCCGCCCATGCCGCCGTGATGGCCGCGCTGGCCCATCTCGCCCCGCTGGCCGTGGTGTTGACCGCGTTCGCGGTCCGGATCGTCGCCGCCGCGATGGTGGTCGGCCATGGCGGGTGCGGCGAGCATGAGCGCCAGCACGGCGATCGCCAGCGCACGCGTCAGCAGGGAAGCGGAACGGTTCATGAGATCTCCTTAGAAACGAGAAGGGTGGGAGGTCACTCGAAAGCGTGACCGGGCTTGCTGCCGGCGGCCTTGAGGATTTTGGCCAGCGGGCAGAAACCGGTAAATGCGGCCTGGAGCATGTTCAGACCGACAAACGCGGTCAGCAACAGCCAGTAGACGCTGTGGACCTGGGAAAGGCCCAGGCTGACAAGAATGATGACGCCGGCAAAGGCAAAAACGAAGCGATCGATATTCATGGTCGGTTCCTCGATAATGTTCGGGTTCAACCTTGAGAATAAGAGCTTTCTAATATAAAAGCAACAGGCCCGAACAGCGTTGATTACGCTACTATCCTGTCATGACTGATTCCATCCTGCTCGGCAAAGGCGAACATCCGGTTCACCTGGCCGGAAAATACGCCAATCGCCACGGCCTGGTTGCCGGCGCGACCGGCACCGGCAAGACCGTCACCCTGCTGGTGCTGGCCGAAGGCTTCTCGCGCATGGGGGTGCCGGTGTTCATGGCCGACGCCAAGGGCGACGTCTCCGGCCTGGCCGCGCCCGGCACGCCGCATCCCAGGATCGACGAGCGCGTCGAGCGCATCGGCATCGAGGGCTACCGGGCCGAGCCCAGCCCGGTGGTGTTCTGGGACCTGTGGGGCGAGGCCGGGCATCCGGTGCGCGCCACCGTCACCCAGATCGGTCCGACCCTGCTGGCGCGCATGCTCGGCCTCAACGACACCCAGGAAGGCGTGCTCAACGTGGTCTTCAGGGTCGCCGACGAGGCCGGCCTGCTGCTGCTGGATCTGAAGGACCTGCGCTCGCTGCTGCACCACGTGGCCGAAAACCGCCAGGAGGTCTCCGCCCGCTTTGGCCTGGTCAACACCGCCTCGATCGGCGCCATCCAGCGCCGCCTGCTCAGCCTCGAGGCCGACGGCGCCGAGCATTTCTTCGCCGAACCGGCGCTGGAGCTGGCCGACCTGATGCGCACCGACCTGTCCGGGCGCGGCGTGATCAACCTGCTCTCGGCCGAACGCCTGATTCTCAAGCCCCGGCTGTACTCGACCTTCCTGCTGTGGCTGCTCTCCGAGCTGTTCGAGCAATTGCCCGAAGTGGGCGATGCGGACAAACCGAAACTGGTGTTCGTGTTCGACGAGGCCCACCTGCTGTTCGACGACGCCCCGCCGGCGCTGCTGCAGCGCGTAGAGCAGGTCGTGCGCCTGATCCGCTCCAAGGGCGTGGGTGTGTATTTCTGCTCTCAGAACCCCGACGATGTGCCCGACGAGATCCTCGGCCAGCTCGGCAACCGCGTCCAGCACGCGCTGCGCGCTTTCACCCCCAGAGACCAGAAGGCCGTTCGCGCCGCCGCCGAGACCTTCGTGCCCAGGCCCGGGCTGGACGTGGTCGGCGCCATCACCACGCTGGGGGTGGGCGAGGCGCTGGTCTCGACCCTGGGCGAGAAGGGCATTCCGCAGCCGGTGGAGCAGACCCTGATCGCGCCGCCGCGCTGCCGCATGGGGCCGCTGAGCGACGAAGAGCGCGCCCAGGTGCGCGCCCGCAGCCCGGTGGGCGCCAAATATGACACCACGCTGGACCGCGAATCGGCCTACGAGATCCTGCGCAAGCAGGCCGAGGCCGCCGCCGAGGCGGCACAGGAACAGTCCGAGCGGGCCGCGGCCGAAAAGGCCAGGCGGGATGCGGAATCCCCGCCGCGCCAGCGCTCGTCGCGCCGTCAGTCGACCGGCGAGGCGTTTCTCAAGTCGACGATGCGCACGGTGGGCAGCACCCTCGGACGGGAAATTTCCCGCAACCTGATGGGGATTCTGTTCGGAAAGAAACGCTAGCGCGCCTCCGCTGCCGGCTCAGCAGCCGGGGCGGCAGAATTGCTGGTAGAGCTCACCCATGATGGCGCGAACCTCGTCGCTCGACAGCGAGTAGAAGATCACCTGCTGATCGCGCCGGGTCGTGACCATCGCGCTGTTGCGAAGCACGGCCAGGTGTTGGGACAGGGCCGACTGGCTCAGCGGCAGGTGGGTGTTGAGCTCGCCCACCGACATTTCGCCGTCGAGCAGATGGCACAGGATCATCAGGCGATGCGGGTTGGCCATCAATTTCAGAAACTGCGCGGCCTCCTCGGCATGCTCGGCCATTTCGTCCGGGGGCGGCTTGGGAAAATTGTTCATGGGTCTGACGGGCTGGTCCATTCGGCAATTATGAACCAGTCTCGGACCACGTGTATCTGATCTGCATCAATTTTTGGCGGGCGCGCTAGAATGGCTTCCATGTCTCAACCAGCCGAACAACGATTCGACGCCGCGGCAACGGCGCAGACCGCGCCGCTGCGAGTCGTCACCGCCGCCAGCCTGTTCGACGGCCACGATGCCGCCATCCACCTGATGCGCCGCCTGATCCAGGCGCGCGGCTGCGAGGTCATTCACCTGGGC
>JAWLFD010000024.1:0-16887 GCA_041685745.1 Wenzhouxiangella sp. | reverse complement strand
GCCCGCTTCTGGACCAAGCTGATGCGCGACGAGGGGCTGGTCGATATCGACGAGCCGTTCCGGCGCCTGCTGACCCAGGGCATGGTGCTGGCCGAGACCTATTACCGCGAGGACGCCGCCGGCCGCCGGACCTGGTTCAACCCTTCGGAGGTGGAGGTCCGCCGCGACGCCAAGGGAGGTGTGGATTGCGCCGTCTTGATCGCGGACGGCCAGCCGGTGACGCCGGGCGGGGTCGAGAAGATGGCCAAGTCGAAAAACAACGGCGTCGATCCGCAGGCCCTGGTCGACCAGTACGGGGCCGACACGGTGCGCCTGTTCTCGATGTTCGCCGCGCCGCCGGAGCAGTCGCTGGAATGGTCGGAAGCCGGCGTCGAGGGCGCCTGGCGTTTTCTGCGCCGGCTGTGGAGCGGTGTCCACCGGCATGTCGCCGGCGGGCTGCCGGACTCGGCGCCGGATGCGCAGGCGCTCGGGGAACAGGGCCGGGAACTGCGCCGCGTGCTCCACGAAACCATCGCCAAGGTCGGCGACGACTTCGCCCGCCGCCTGACCTTCAACACCGCCATCGCCGCGGTCATGGAGTGCTGCAACCGGCTGGCGCGCTTCGAGCCTTCCGATGACAACGACCGCGCCCTGGTCCAGGAGTGCTGGACCAGCCTGGTGCGCCTGGTCGCCCCGGTCACCCCGCACGTGGCCGAGGCGCTGTGGCGCAAGCTGGGCGGGGCTGAGTCGGTGTTCGAGGCCGGCTGGCCCGCGGTCGACGAGTCGGCGCTGGCGCGCCAGACCGTGACCATGGTCGTGCAGGTCAACGGCAAGGTGCGCGGCCGCATCGAGGTGGCCCCGGGCAGCGCCCGCGACGAGGTCGAGGCCCAGGCCCGGGCCGAGGACAACGTCGCGCGTTTCATCGACTCCAAGACCGTGCGCAAGGTGATCGTGGTTCCGGACAAGCTCGTCAACATCGTGGTCGGATGATGCGGCGGCTGGATGTTGCCTGGGTTTGGGCCGGTCTTGCCGTCCTGGTGCTGGCCGGCTGCGGTTTCCAGCTGCGCGGCGAGGCCCGTCTGCCCGATGCCATGGCCCGAACCTGGCTGGCCGTGCCCGATGCCAGCAGCGCGTTCGCGCGTGAACTGGCCCTTAGGCTGCAGGGCGACGGGGTCGAGCTGACCGATGGACCCCAGGCCGACAGCGCCGTCCTGCGCATCCACGCCGAGCGCTTGCGCAGCGAGCCGCTGACGATTTCCGGCCAGGCCCGGGTGCGCGAGTTCCTGCTGGTCTTCGAGCTCGACTTCGAGTTGCGCGACGCCGACGACGAAGTGCTGATCCGGCGCGAGACCCTGCGCCTGACCCGGGAATACAGCTTCGACGAGCAGGCCATCCTGGCGGCCTCGCGCGAGGAGGAATTTCTGCGCGCCGACCTCAGGCGGGCCATGGCCGCGCAGGTGATCCGTCGACTCGAGGCGGTGCCGGCGCCATGAAGCTCTTCCCCGACCGTCTGGGTGAAAGGCTGGCGCGCGGGCTGGACCGGGTCTACCTGATTGCCGGGCCCGAACACCTGCTGGTCGAGGAGGCCTGTGACGCCGTTCGGGCCGCCGCCCGGGCCGCCGGAATCGACGAGCGGCTGGTACTGGAGGCCGACGCGCGCTTTGACTGGGGCGGCTTGAACGCGGCCACCGAAACGCTGTCGCTGTTTGCCAGCCGCCGTCTGGTCGAGGTCCGCATGGCCTCGGGCAAGCCGGGCCGCGACGGCGGGGCGGCGCTGCGCGAGTGGATCGGACAGAACAGCGACGATGTCTTGCTGGTCAAGTGCAACGCCTGGGACATGGGTCAGGAAAAGTCCGCCTGGGCCAGGGCCCTGGACGCGGCGGGGGTCTACCTGCCGTGCTGGACGGTCAAGGCCGGCCAGCTGCCGGACTGGATCAGCCGCAGGCTGGGCTCGCGCGGCCTGCGCGCCGATCGCGCGGCCTGCCGGTTCCTGGCCGATCGCCTCGAGGGCAACCTTCTGGCCGCGGCCCAGGAAATCGAGCGCCTGGCGCTGCTCTACGGCAAGGGCGGTCATCTCGGCCTGGACCAGTTGCGCGCTGCGGTCGCCGACAGCGCGCGGTTCGACAGCTTTCGCCTGGTCGAGCTGGTACTGGCCGGTCAGGCCGGATCGGCGGTGCGCTGCGTGCGGGGGTTGCGCGAAACCGACACGCCCATGCCGATGATTCTTTCCGCCCTGGCGCGCGAGCTGCAGACGCTGGCCGCCTTCCAGCAGCGTCGCCCGGCGTTGGGCGAGGCCGCTGCGTTCAAGGAGCTCGAGGTCTGGCGCGCCCGGCAGGCGCCGATGGCGGCGGCGGCGCGGCGGCTGCAACCGGCTGCCGTGCGCGCTGCCGTGGCCCGACTGTCCGATCTTGACCGCATGGCCAAGTCGAACGAAAGCCACGGTTTCTGGGTCGCCCTGGAGCGGCTGTGCGTGGATGTGGCCGGGGTGGAGGCGGGGCGTCATGTCGCCTAGCCGGAAGCGCATTCGCAACCGGGCGGTCGCCATTTTCGGCGGCACCTTCGACCCGGTGCACTACGGTCATCTGCGCGCCGCGGCCGAGATTTCCGAGCGCCTCAAGGTCAGCGACTTTCGCCTGGTTCCGGCCGGTCACCCGCCGCACCGCGAGGGCGCCTGGGCCGAAGCCTTTCATCGACTGGCGATGCTGGAACTGGCGGTCGCGTCGTATTCGGACCTGCACGTCGACGCCCGCGAGGTGCTGCGCAGCGGCCCGTCGTTCATGGTCGACACGCTGGCCAGCGTGCGCGCGGAAGTGCCCGGCGTGCCGCTGCTGCTGTGCGTGGGCCAGGATGCGGCCAACCATCTCGACCGCTGGGACCGCTGGCAGCGGCTGCTCGATCTGGCCCACCTGGTGGTGATGACCCGACCGCGCAGCAAGCCGGCCTATCCCGAAGAGCTGGCCGCGGTGCTCGAAAACCGCCGGGTCGCCCGGGCCCGCGAGCTGATGGATTCTCCGGCCGGCCTGGTCTGTCATGTCGAGGTGACGCAGCTGGCGATTTCGTCGACCGATATCCGACGCCAACTGGAGCGTGGTTGGGACCCGCGTTTCCTGCTGCCGGCCACGGTCCTGTCCTATATCCGCAAGCACGGACTCTACGCGACCGGCAAGGATGGATGAAACGCCGCTCGCAAACGGGTAAACTGCGGTTTGATCCCGAACTCTACCAACCGCCCTCATTGAAGTCACATCCCGTCCCGGACTCCCGCCAGCTTTGCGATCTCGCCATCGCTTCCCTGGAAGACAGCAAGGGTGAAGCGATCCAGGTCCTCGACCTGACCGACCGCTCCACCTTCGCCGACTACATGATCGTTGCCTCGGGCAACTCCACCCGCCAGGTCAAGGCCATGGCCGACCGGCTCGTCCAGCGTGCCAAGGCCGCTGGCCATGCGCCGCTGGGGGTCGAAGGCGACCGCGAGGCGGAGTGGGTGCTGGTGGACCTGGCCGACGTGGTGGTCCACCTGATGTTGCCGCAGACGCGCGCCTTCTACAATCTCGAGAAGCTCTGGTCCACGTCTCTGCCGGCGCGCTCGTCCTCCGCCCAGGCCTGATGAGGTCGCTTCGCGCGGCATGAAGCTGGTGGTGGCGGCCGTCGGGCAGCGCATGCCGGGCTGGATCGAGGCCGGATGGTCCGAATACGCCCGGCGCTTTCCGTCCTACCTGTCGCTGGAACTGGTCGAAGTGCCGGTCGCCGGTCGCGCCGGTGCCGGTCGCGGGCGCGAACTGGAAGCCGAACGGCTCGCTGCCCGTGCCCCGGAGCGGGCCGAGCGCGTGGCGTTGCACGGTTCTCGCCGGGCGTGGTCGACCGAAGAACTGGCCAAGTGCCTGAGCGGCTGGCTGCAGGGCGGTGATCCGGTCTGGTTTTTCATCGGCGGCGCCGAAGGTCTGGCGCCGGCCCTGCTCGATACCTGCCGGGTGCGGTGGTCGCTGGGCCCTGCAGTTTATCCGCACATGCTGGTCCGGGTGATCGTTGCCGAGCAGCTCTACCGTGCCGCCAGCCTGCTCGGCGGCCATCCCTACCACCGTGGTTGAGCCCTCCCTGATCCTGGCTTCGGCTTCGCCGCGGCGGCGCGAGCTGCTCGGGCGCTGTGGCGTACCTTTCACGCTCGTCGTTTCGGCGGTCGATGAGACCCCGGCCGAAAACGAGGCGCCGGCGGACTACGTGCAGCGCCTGGCCGACGCCAAGGCCAGGGCGGTCCATGCTCGCCATCCCGCCAGTTTCGTTCTCGGCGCCGACACGACCGTGGTCGCCGGCGGCCAAATCCTCGGCAAGCCGGCCGATGCCGACCAGGCACGCGGCATGCTGCGTCGGCTTTCGGGCGGTTGCCACGAAGTGATGTCTGCGGTGGCGCTGCTGAGGCCGGACGGCCGGAGACTGGAACGGCTGAGCGTCACGCGGGTCGAATTCGGCCTCCTTCCCGAAGCCTGGATCGATGCCTACGTGGCCAGCGGAGACTGCATGGACAAGGCCGGTGCCTACGGCATCCAGGATCAGGCCGGGCTGTGGATTCGGCAGTTGTCGGGCAGCTATAGCGGCGTGGTTGGATTGCCGCTGTTCGAGACCACCGAGCTGCTGCGCGAGGCCGGTCTGGTGCGGTTCTGACGCGAGATCGTGGACGCGTTCGGATGCCCGCCCGGTGCTATGCTTCGACCTGCCATGCATGAGGAATGGCAGCCGCGTGCCGGCTGCCGAACAGTCCAGTGAGCGATGAAATCCTGATCAACGTTACCCCGACCGAAAGCCGGGTCGCGGTGGTCGAAAACGGCCTGCTGCAGGAACTCTACCTGGAGCGCAGCGGCGACGGCGGCTATGTCGGCAACATTTACATGGGGCGCATAGAGCGGGTCCTGCCGGGCATGCAGGCGGCCTTTGTCAATATCGGCCTCGAGCGCACCGCCTTCCTGCACGCCAACGACATCATGCCGCGCCAGCCCGAGCTCAGCGAGAACGGTGCAGCGGCGGAAGTCCCGCCGATCGGTGATCTGATTCGTCAGGGCCAGAACGTGCTGGTCCAGGTGATCAAGGATCCGCTGGGCAGCAAGGGGGCCCGGTTGACCACCCAGCTCAGCATTCCCTCGCGCTATCTCGTCCTGCTGCCGGGGGTCGACAACATCGGCGTGTCGGTGCGCATCGAAGCCGAGGCCGAGCGTGAGCGCTTGCGCGCGCTGGTGCGAACGCTGGTCGGCGAAGACAGCAAGGCCGGCTTCATCCTGCGCACCAACGCCGAAGACGTCGCCGAGGACGCCCTGGCGCGCGACCTCGACTACCTGCGCCGCTTGTGGAAGCGTATCGATGCCGGGATGCACAACGCCGAGGCCGGCCAGTGCGTTTACGAGGATCTCTCGCTGCCGTTCCGCTCGCTGCGCGACCTGATGCACGCCGGGGTGGAGAAGGTGCGCATCGACGACGCTGCCACCGTCGATGAGGCGCGCACGTTTGCCCGGGAGTTCTTTCCCGACTGGGTGGACCGGATCGAGCTTTACGACGGCGACGGGCCGTTGTTCGACCTCTACGGGGTCGAAGACGAGATCGAGCGCGCCCTGAGCCGCAATGTACCGTTGAAGTCGGGTGGTCACCTGACCATCGACCAGACCGAAGCGATGACCACGGTCGATGTCAATACCGGCGGCTATGTCGGCTTTCGCAACCTCGAAGACACCATCTACAAGACCAATCTGGAGGCGGCCCAGGCGATTGCCCGGCAACTGCGGCTGCGCAACCTCGGCGGCATCATCATCATCGACTTCATCGACATGGAACAGGGAGATCATCGGCGGCAGGTTCTGCGCACCCTGCAGCGGGCGCTGGAGCGCGACCACGCGCGCACGTCCGTTTCCGAGATTTCGGCGCTGGGCCTGGTCGAGATGACCCGCAAGCGCACAACCGAAAGTCTCGAACACCGATTGTGCCAGCCCTGTCCGGCCTGCGGCGGGCTGGGCCGGATCAAGAGCGTCGATACCGTGTGCTCGGAAATCTTCCGCGAGATTCTCCGGGCGGTGCGCCAGTTCGAGACCGGCGAGCTGCGCGTCATGGCCAGCCCGTCGGTGGTTGAACGGATCCTGGAAGACCAGCACCGCACGATTGCCGAGTTGACCGAGCAACTGCGCACCACGATCTGTTTCCAGCCCGAAGAGCAGTACGGCCAGGAACAGTTCGACGTCGTTCTGCTTTGACTGAAAGTTCGTCGCCGGACCGCTTCGCCCGCCTGGCAGGACAGCTTCGGGCACTCGCGCTGACCACCCTGGCGGTCATCATCATCGCCACGGCGGTGCTGGTCGGCGTCGGTCGGACCCTGCTCCCCCACGCCGATCGGCTGCGGCCCTGGCTGGAGGCCGAGCTGAGCGAGCGGCTGGGCCAGACGGTATTGCTCGAGCGGGTCGAGGCGCAGTGGCCGAGGCTGACGCCTAGCCTGACCCTGTTGGGGCTGCAGGTCGGCGAAGAACGCGAGCAGGGGCTGGAAATCGATGCCGCCCGGCTCGAATTCCACCTGCCCAATGCGCTTGATCCCGGCGCCAATCTCATGCGCCTGGTCGTGCTGGGCCCGGAGGTGCTGCTGGCCCCGGACGAGCAGGGACGCTGGGGTGCCGAGCTGGCCGCCGGCGCAATGTTCAGGGGAACGCTGGCCGAATCCCGACTGCCGGGCGCGGACGTGCTGATCCGGGACGCCCGGCTTCGAATCCGACCCGGGTCGGGAGCGGAGCTGTCGCTGCTGCTGCCGGAGGGCGGCATTCGACGCGACGGTGACCAGACCCTGCTGTACGGCAGCCTGCAATCCGGTCAGGGTACGGCAGAGCGCAGCGGGGTCCGGCTGCGGCTGCACCATCCGGACGGTCGCTGGCGGGCGGCGGAAGGCTGGCTGGCGATCGAGGACCTGGCCGTGGCCGACTGGCTGACGGGTCTCGATCCGCGCTGGGAACTGGCATCGACCCGCGCGAACCTGCACAGCTGGCTGCAGTGGTCGGCCGCAGATGACCACCTCCGGCTCGATCTGGACTTCGAGATGCGCCATGAGGCTGACGCAGCGCCGCTGGCCGGTCGCGCGATGGTGGTGCGGGAAGGTCGGGTCCTGCAGGGCCAGATCGCACACCTCACGCGCGCCGGCGAGACGATTGCCCGGGGCCTGGCCCTGGCCCGCGATGAGCGCGACTGGGCGCTGGCGGTCGATGCGCTGGATCTCGGCGGCCTGCATACGGTCCTGAGTCCCTGGCTGGGCGCGCTGCCGGGGTGGCCCGAATCCGTCGACGGTGATGTTCATGACCTGGTTCTGGGACTGGAGGACCGCTCGAGCGTGCATGCCGCAAAGGGGCGGATCGAACAGCTGTCGTTCGACCTGGCAGATCCCTTTCCCAGTGTGGAGGCGCTGAACCTGCGCTTCGGCCGGCTCGGTGACCGGCTGGTCGTCGCACCCTCCGGGCAGCCGGCGATACGCTGGCCGCACCTGCTGCGCGCCGATATCGAGCTCGACGACATCGCCGGCCGGGCGGTGCTGACCCGCGACACCATCGAACTGCGCAACCTGAGTATCGACAGCAAGATGGCGGCGGCAGTGGCCGACGGCTGGATCTACCTCGAACAGCCGCGACCGTTCCTGGACCTGTTCATCCGCGCCGATCGGGTCGGGCCGATCGATCCGCGGCCCTATCTGCCCCATCGCCTCATCCCGCCGCCGGCCCTGCGCTGGCTGGACCAGGCCCTGGTCCGGGTCGACGACGCGCGGGGTCATGTCAACCTGCACCTGCGGGCAGGCACCCGCACGCGGGAACTGCATCCGGGTTCGTATCAGGCGCAGATCGATTTTCGCGGCGTCGATCTCGACTACTGGCCGGACTGGCCGGTCGCACGCGGGCTGCGTGGACAGGCCGAGTTCGTCGGCAGGCGGTTGTCGGGTCGGATCGACGAGGCGCGCCTGGGCCAGATCGATGTTCGGGCCAGCGCAGTGGAGATCGCCGACCTGGTCACGCCCGAACTGACCCTGAGCCTGCACTCGAACGGCGGCGATGCCGGCGATCTGGCGGCCACGCTGGCCGCTATTCCTTTCGCGGGCTGGCAGGCGGTATTGGAGCCGATGCGCTGGTCCGGGCCGGTCGATCTGACCGCGGCGCTCGGCCTGCCGTTCCGACGCATGCGGGACTGGACGATCGACGGAACCGCGAGTCTGAACGGCGCGACCCTGGATTTGTCTCCGGTCGACCTCCGCCTGGCCTCGCTCTCGGCGACGGTGGATTTCGACCAGGCCGGAATCGAGCCGGTGCGGGTCGACACAGAAGTGGACGGCAAGCCGCTGGAGCTGGCGCTGGCCGCCGGCTTCGAGGCGCCGGCCTGGCTGGAACTGTCGGCCGAACTCAATCCCGCCGACCTGGTGCGGCGATCCGGTTTCCCGGCTGCCTTGAGCGAGCGCACATCAGGCCGCAGCGCCTGGCGCTACCGGCTGGAGGGCAACGACGGCGAGGGCCTCCGAATGTCGCTGACCGGGGATCTGGAAGGCCTCGCCCTGGATTGGCCGGCGCCGTTCGTCAAACCCGCGCCGGCAGCCTGGCCGTTCGAGGCCGAGATGATTCTCGTCGATGACCGGGTCGATCTGGGCTTTCGCCTGGATCGGCTGGTCTCCGGCCGGCTGGCCATCGCCGATGACCACCAATCGGCGGCGCTGGCGTTCGGCGGACAGCCCTTGGCCCTGCCTTCGCCGGATGGGCTGACCGTCTCGGGGCAGGTCGATGCGCTTGCTCTGGATGACTGGTTTGCGTTGCTGCAAGCGCGGGGAGAAAGCACGCGCGCGCCATGGCCGGAATCGCTGGCGGTAGACCTGGCCGCCGAGCGGGTCGAACTGGCGGGGGTCACCACGGGCGCTGCCCGGCTGGCGATGAATCGCACCGAATCGGCCCTGACCCTGGCTCTGGACAGCCCTGAACTGGCCGGCACGCTGACCGTGCCGACGCGGACCGAGGCCGGTCGAGCCATCGTCGCCGACCTGGCCCGGGTGTACCTGCCGCCGGGTGTGGATCAGCAGCTCGCGCGGGAACTTCAGGCGCAGCCGCTGGCCGGGTCGACCAGCCGCTTCAGCCCAGCGGGGCTGCCGCCGTTTTCGATGGTGATCGAGGATCTGCGCCGCGGCGATCTGGAGCTCGGTCGCTTGCGGCTGGAAGCCCACCCGCTCTCGGCCGGGCTGGAAATCGAGTTGCTGGATATCAACGGACCGGATCTGCGCCTGCAGGGAAACGGCCGCTGGGTCGACGCGGAGGGCGGTCCGCGCTCCCAGTTCACCGGGCGCATCAGCACCCCCAGCCTGAGCGCGTTGCTGAATTCGGCCGGTTATGATCCGGGTCTCGAGGCCAGCCGGGCGCAGGTCGACCTGGACGTGCAATGGCCGGGCGCGCCGGTGGATTTCTCCATGAACCGCCTGCTCGGAAAGCTTGAACTCTGGATCGCCGACGGACAGATCCCGGAGGCCCGCCCCGGGGCCGGACGCCTGCTGGGTCTGGTCAGTTTCAACGCCATCCCGCGGCGTCTGATGCTGGATTTCCGCGACGTGTTCAGCCCCGGGATGCGCTTCGACGAGATCGAGGGATCGTTCGAACTGGCCGGCGGCACGGCCCGGACCGAGGGCCTGGTGCTCCGCTCCACCGCCGCGGTGATGACCATCACCGGCCAGACCGACATGGTCGCGCGCGAGTACGACCAGACCCTGCGCGTGGAGCCGGGGCTGGGTGCATCGCTGCCGGTGATCGGCGGGCTCGCCGGCGGGCCGGTCGGCGCGGCGGCCGGCCTGGTCCTGCGCCAGTTGTTCGACGGGCCGCTGCGAGACGTCGCCGAGGTTCGCTATCGGATCACCGGCCCGTGGGATTCACCGCAGATCGAGCTGGTCGACGCCCGGGTCATCGAGCAGGGCGAAACCGATCCGGCGCCCGAACAAGATTGAATCCCCTGCACGGCGACCGGATATAGTCGAGTCAACCATTTACCGGGAAACGTTCATGTACGAACAAGTCCGCGATCAACTCCTCGCACCGGCCGGGCTCGGCCCTTCCGAAATCGACCTGGCGCTGGGACGTCTGCTGGCCCGCGGCATCGACTTCGGCGAACTGTACTTCCAGCGTCGGGTGCGCGAGGGCTGGGTGCTCGAGGACGGCAGCGTCAAGAACGGCAGCTGGGATGTTGACCAGGGCGTGGGCGTGCGCGCCGTGGCCGGGGCCGGGACCGGCTTCGCTTACGCCGACAGCCTGGCCTTGCCGGCCCTGCTGGATGCCGCCGACAGTGCGCGGGCGATCAGTCGGCAGGCCGGCGATGGCCGGGTGCAGGCGATTCGGGTCCAGGATGGCCCGGCCCGCTACCGGTCGACGGATCCGACCGCCGAGGGCAATTCGTCCGAGCGGGTGGAGTTGCTGCGGACCATCGATGCGTACGTGCGCTCGCTGGATGCCCGCGTCAGCCAGGTGACGGTTTCGCTGTCGGCCAGCCAGGACCAGATCGTTGTGGCCGCGACCGACGGCACGCTGGCGGGCGACCAGCGTCCGCTGGTGCGGCTGGATATTCGCGTGCTGATGGAAGAAGGCGAGCGCCGCGAGCAGGGCTTCAGCGGTGGCGGCGGGCGCTACGGCCTGGCCGACCTGACCGACCCGGAAGTCTGGCAGGACTATGCCCGCGAAGCGGTGCGCCAGGCCGCGGTCAACCTGGGCGCCGAGGCCGCACCGGCCGGCCACATGACCGTGGTGCTCGGGGCCGGCTGGCCCGGCGTGCTGCTGCACGAGGCGGTTGGCCACGGTCTGGAGGGCGATTTCAACCGCAAGGGCATCTCGGCCTTCAGCGGGCGCATGGGTGAGCAGGTGGCCACGTCGGAGTGCACGGTGGTCGACGACGGCACCCTCGACAACCGGCGCGGCTCGCTGAGCATCGATGACGAGGGCACCCCCAGCGGCTGCACCACGCTGATCGAGAACGGCCGCCTGGTCGGCTACATGCAAGACAAGCTCAACGCCCGGCTGATGGGGGTCAAGCCGACCGGCAACGGTCGGCGCGAGTCTTTCGCCCACCTGCCCATGCCGCGCATGACCAACACCTACATGCTGCCCGGGCAGCACGATCCGGCCGAGATCATCGCCTCGGTCGACGACGGGATCTACGCGGTCAATTTCAACGGTGGCCAGGTCGACATCACGTCGGGCAAGTTCGTGTTCGCCGCGTCCGAGGCCTACCGCATCCGCAACGGCAAGGTCGGGCCGGCGATCAAGGGCGCGACCCTGATCGGCAACGGACCCGATGTCCTGACCCGGGTCGGCATGGTCGGCAACGACCTGGCGCTCGACACCGGCGTCGGCGTGTGCGGCAAGGAGGGCCAGAGCCTTCCGGTCGGCGTCGGTCAGCCCACCCTGCGGGTCGACGGACTGACCGTGGGGGGCACTTCGTGAGTCGTGCGGAACTGCTCGCCGAAGGCGGCGTGACCGGGTTGCTGGATGACCCTGATCGCGAAACCGAACTGCTGACCGGCATCGCGCGCCGAATCCTGGATCGGGCGGCTGCTCGCGGCGCCGACCAGGCCGAGGTCGGGGTCAGCTCCGGGCTCAACCGCGAGGCCGGCGTGCGCCTGGGCGAAGTCGAGGTGCTCGAAGAAGCGCGTGACCGCGGCGTGCGCGTGACCGTCTACTGCAAAGGTTGCACGGGTTCGGCGAGCACCGGGGATCTGCGTCCCGAGGTGCTCGACCAGACCGTGGACCGGGCGCTGGCGATCGCCCGCCATACCCAGGTTGATCCGGCCTCCGGCCTGGCCGAGGCCGAGCTCATGGCCACCTCGCTGCCGGACCTGGACCTGTGGCATCCGCTGGATGTGAGCATGGACACGCTCATTCAGCGGGCCCGCGAGATCGAGCAGGCCGGGCGTGCCGCCGATCCACGGATCTCCAACTCCGAGGGGGCCAGCGTATCGGCCGAGGCCGGGCTCAGCGTCTATGCCAACAGCCACGGGTTCCTGGGCAGCAACCGCGGGACCCGCTACTCGCAGCACTGCATCCTGATTGCCGCCGATGAATCGGGGATGCAGCGCGACTACGACTGGGATGCCCGGCGTCGCTTCGACCAGCTCGCCGAGCCGGCCACCACCGGCGCCGAAGCCGCGCGCCGGACGGCCAGTCGTCTCGGCGTGCGGCGCATCCCGACCGGACGCTTTCCGGTGCTGTTCGTGCCCGAGGTCGCGCGCGGACTCATCGGTCATCTGGTCGGCGCGGTGTCGGGCGGTCAACTCTACCGCCGGGCAAGCTTCCTGCTCGATTCAGTGGGCTCCCGGGTGCTGCCCGAGTGGGCGTCGCTGGTCGAGTCGCCGCGCCGTCCGGGCGGTCCGGCGTCGTCGGCCTTCGACGGCGACGGTGTGGCCACGCGCGAGTCCGCCCTGGTCGCCGACGGCGTTCTTGAGCGCTACGTGCTCGGCAGCTACTCGGCCCGCCGCCTGGGTCTGGTCACCACGGCCAACGCCGGGGGCGTGCGCAACCTGCGCTTTTCCGGCGGCCGGCATTCCTACGAGGACCTGGTGGCGGAACTGGGGCGCGGGCTGATCGTCACCGAGGTCATGGGCCAGGGCGTCAATCTGGTCACTGGCGATTATTCGCGCGGGGCGGCCGGGTTCTGGGTCGAAAACGGCGAGATCGCCTGGCCGGTCGAGGAAATCACCATTGCCGGCGACCTGCGCGAGATGCTGACCGGCCTGCGTGCGGCCGGTATCGACCACGACGAGCGGCGGAGCATCCAGGTGCCGTCGCTGCTGGTCGCCGAAATGACCGTCGCCGGGCAGGAAAGCTGAGCCCCGCTAAAGCGCCTCGGAAGCGAAATCGGCCAGGCGCGAGCGCTCGCCGCGCCGGAGCGTGACGTGTCCGGCGTGCGGCCAGTGCTTGAACCGGTCGACGGCAAAGGTCAACCCCGAAGTGGTCTCGGTCAGGTAGGGCGTGTCGATCTGCTCGACGTTGCCGAGGCAGACGATCTTGGTCCCGGGGCCGGCGCGCGTGACCAGGGTCTTCATCTGTTTGGGCGTGATGTTCTGCGCCTCGTCGATGATCAGGTAGCGGTTCAGAAAGGTGCGCCCGCGCATGAAGTTCAGCGAGCGGATCTTGATCCGCGAGGCCAGTAGATCGTTGGTTGCGGCCCGACCCCACTCCCCGCCGTGGCCGTCGGCCTCGGTCAGCACTTCGAGGTTGTCGGTCAGCGCGCCCATCCACGGCGTCATCTTTTCTTCCTCGGTGCCGGGCAGGTAGCCGATTTCATCGCCGACCGACACCGTGGCCCGGGTCATGATGATCTCTCGATAATGCTTGGCGTCGAGGGTCTGGGCCAGTCCGGCGGCCAGCGCCAGCAGGGTCTTGCCGGTGCCGGCGGTGCCGAGCAGGGTGACGAAATCGATCTGCGGGTCCATCAGCAGATTCAGGGCGAAGTTCTGCTCCGGGTTGCGGGCCCGGATTCCCCAGACGTCGTGCTGGCTGCGGCGATAGTCGCGCGCGACCTCCAGCACGACCTGCTGTTCCTCGACCCGACGAACCATGGCCTCGATGCCGCTGTCGCCGGCCAGGCGCAGGCACTGGTTGGAATGCCAGTCCTCTTCGTCACCGCGCCGGATCCGATAGAAGGTGCGCCCGTCCTCGGTCCAGGAATGCTCGGGCTGGTGCAGATCCCAGAAGCTGTGGTCGAGTTCGCGCATGCCGGTATAGAGCAGGCTCAGATCATCGAGCGCGCGGTCGTTGTGATAATCCTCGGCCAGCAGGCCGTGAATGGCCGCCTTGATGCGCAGGTTGATGTCCTTGGAGACCAGCACCACCTGCTTTTCCGGATGCCGGCGGGTCAGGCTGAGCGCGGCCAGAAGAATCTTGTTGTCGGCCACGGACTGGTCGCCGACCAGTTCGTCGGTGCTGCCGAGCTGGTCGGTCTGGAAGAACAGCCGACCCGTGCCCGCCTTGAGCTGCAGCCCGTCCGGCTCGGTCAGGGCCAGGCCCTGCTCCAGGTCCGCGCCTTCGCCCATGAGATGACCGATGAAGCGGCTGGCCTGGCGGACGTTGCGGGCCACCTCCGAAAGGCCTTTCTTGGCCCGGTCGAGCTCCTCGAGAACGATCATCGGCAAGAAGACGTCGTGTTCGGCGAACCGGAACAGGGCGGTCGGATCGTGCATCAGGACGTTGGTGTCGAGCAGGTACAAGCGCCGACGTTCGGTCATCTTCGGTAACGCTCCTTGTGGAAGGGGTTCAGCCCAGTTCTTCGACCGCCGACAGCACCGCCTCGACGTGGCCGGGCACCTTGACCTTGCGCCATTCGGTGACCAGCTTGCCTTCGGCGTCGAACAGGAAGGTACTGCGCTCGATCCCCATGACCTTCTTGCCGTACATGTTCTTTTCCTTGATCACGTCGAACTGCCGACACAGCGTCTCGTCGGTGTCGGCAATCAGCGGGAACGGGAAGTCGAACTTGGCGGTGAACTTCTGGTGGCTGGCCAGGCTGTCGCGCGAAACGCCGACGATTTCGCAGCCATGGGCCCGGAATTTCTCGTAGTGGTCGCGGAAACCCTCGCCTTCGCGAGTGCAGCCTGGCGTGTTGTCGCGCGGATAGAAATAGACCACCACCGGGTGCCCGCGCAGTTCGGTGAGGCTGAGCTCGCCGTCGGGGGTGGCGGGCAGGGCAGGGGAGTTGAGTTCGCGGTAGGAATCGGTCATTTCGGTCCATTCATGCACAAGTCAGCCACCGATCGTAGCAGGGCCGTTGTCAGCGATCGATCGGTCCGGTCTGCAGCATAGTTGGACGTCGATCCGTCCGCAAGCCCGCTATCGGGGGATGGGGCCTTAAGCTCTTTTTAGCATCCACGCGAATGGGGTCCCGGTAGAATGGTGCGGATCAATCGAAGCCCAACGCAATTTTCGGAGTTCCGGATTTGAATCGAATCGCCCTGAACCTTCTGCTGCCGGTCGCGAGCGCCGTGCTGCTTGCCGCATGCGCTGTCGGCGACAGCGAGCCCATCTATCTCGACAGCGCCGAGGTCGATCCGATCCGCACGCCCTCCGGTCTGGACGCGCCGCCGGTCAGGGGCACCTACCGGGTTGCGGGCTACTTCCTGCCGGAAATGGCCGGCCAGAACGAGGATCGTCCGCCGCGCGTGCTGTCGAGCGCCGAGGCCGAGGCGTCGCGATCCCATGTTCGCTTTGGCGAGCGCGGGCTCTACCTGGAGGTCGAGGACGAACTGGACAGTGTCTGGCGTCGCCTCGGCTTCAGCCTGAATCGCGGCGGCATGGAAATCGAGCAGGCCGATGCCGACGAGAGACGGTATGCGTTTCGGTTCCAGCACGATCCGATCGTGATCGATCGCACCGGCTTTGGTCGTCTGGCGTTCTGGCAAAGCCCGGAGCGCATCGACCACAGCGGTCGTTTCGTCGTCGAGATGGAACCGGCCGGCGAGGCCGTGACGCGGGTCAACCTGCTCGACGAGAACGGCGAGCTGGTCGACATGGTCCGGGCTGAATACGTCCTGTCCGTGCTGCGCGAGCGCCTGGGCTGAGACTCCGGACCGGGCGCTTCAGCGCTCCAGCAGCTTGCGCTTGTCCGGCACGTCTTCCCACTGCTTGGCGTCTTCAGGGGCGGCCTTCATCTCGGTGATCACCGGCCATTGCAGCGACAGCTCCGCGTTGAGCTCGAGAAACGCCTGCTGGTCGGCCGGCAGGTCGTCTTCGGGGTAGATCGCCTCGACCGGGCATTCGGGCTCGCACAGGGTGCAGTCGATGCACTCCTCGGGGTCGATGACGAGGAAGTTCGGCCCTTCGTGGAAGCAATCGACCGGGCAGACCTCGACGCAGTCGGTGTATTTGCACTTGATGCAGTTTTCGGTGACGACGAATGTCATGACGATGAGGATTCCGCTGAATTCGGGATTGAGTCTCCGGGTCCGGATCGAGGCCGCCCGGAGATGATAAACTTGAAGGCTTGGAAGTTTATCAAAACACTTGCTCCCCGTTGTCGTTCCGGAACCCACCCTGTCCTTGAATATCCACCCCGCTTCGTCGCCCGGCGCCTTGCCCGGCCTGAGTACCATCGAACGCGCTGATCACGGCATCCAGCCGCGTCAGATAAGCGCCAACGCCCTGAAAGTCATCGAACGCCTGCAAAGCGCAGGGTTCCAGGCCTATCTGGTCGGCGGATGCATCCGCGACCTCCTGCTCGGCGCCAGCCCGAAGGATTTCGACGTGGCGACCAGCGCCACACCGGAAGAGATTCGCGAACTGTTCCGCAACGCGCGCCTGATCGGCCGGCGCTTTCGCCTGGCGCACGTGCGCTTCGGTCGGGAAATCATCGAGGTGGCGACGTTTCGGGGCCCCGGCGACAGCGGCGCCGATGACGCCGATCGGGTGATGGACCGCGGCCGTCTGACCCGCGACAACGTGTTCGGCAGCGAGGAAGAAGACGCCATTCGGCGCGACTTCACCATCAACGCGCTGATGTACGATCCGGCCACCGAGACCATCCGTGACCACGTGGGTGGTTACCCCGACGTGCTCGAGCGGCGCCTGCGCCTGATCGGCGACCCGGTCACCCGCTACCGCGAGGACCCGGTCCGGCTGCTGCGCGCGGTCCGCTTCATGGTCAAGCTCGACCTGGCCATGGAACCCGATACCGCCGGTCCGATCGTGTCGATGGCGCCGCTGCTCGACGGCATTCCCCCGGCCCGTCTGTTCGACGAGATTCTCAAGCTGTTCATGGCCGGGCATGCCTGGCCGACCTACCAGGCCCTGGTTCGCCAGGCCTTGTGGCCGCAGTTGTTTCCCGGTCTGTTCGAGGACCCGGCCAGCCCGCCGAAGCTGGTCGAAAATGCCCTCAAGAGCACCGATCAGCGCGTGGCCGAGG
>JAWLFD010000206.1:0-4130 GCA_041685745.1 Wenzhouxiangella sp. | reverse complement strand
GTGGCGACCGGCAGAATGTCGTGCATGCCGCGAATGGACTGAATGTTGTTCATCGTTTCCCAGGGAGATCGGTTGCAGGGCCGCGGCGGCCAGACGCCGGCGCAGCCCTGGAATGAGTCCGTCAGATGCCGGTCAGCGGCGGATTCCGCCGTCGGCCAGCAGATCGAAGGTCGCGACGTCGGCGCGATCCTGGCCGTCGAAATCCACCGGTTCGCCGTCGAGTGTCAGGGCAACGGCGCTGGCCCGCCCCAGCAACAGTCGAAACGGGGGCTCGGCCTCGAAACGCCGGCGGTCGCCGCTGCGCAGCAGATCGTACTCCAGCCGCTGACCGTCACCGGCGTAGACTTCCAGCCAGCTGTCTTCGAGCACCTCAATGTCGAGCACCGACCCGGTCGGCTGGTCGATCCCGGACGAGCCGCGCTCGGCCTCGGGGTCGGTATCCGGGGCCGCCGGATCCCGCAGCGGCCGGATCGAGGCCAGCGGCAGCGCCGAGGCGGCGACCGGCGCAACCACTTCCCCGTCTTCACCCGTCGATCCGGGGCCGCTGCGCGCGGGGACATCGTCCATCGACAGCGCTCTGGCCACGCGATCGGCGATACGCTGCTCGGATGCTCCGGCAGAAGCGGCCGGGAGCTGCTCCGTAATCACCGGCTCACGCTCGATGAATCGAGATCCGCCCTGGATATAAATCAGCACTAGCGGCGGGATTATAAGTGTAGTAACAATAAGATAGGTGGAAAACTTTAGAATTCGATCGAATCTTGGCTGGCGTCTGCGCCCCGGCAGCACCGGACGCATGACCGACGGTTCTGCAGCCTCGATCAAGGCCAGCAGCGGGTCAGGATCCAGCCCCAGATATCGGGCGTAGTTGCCGACATAGCCGCGCCGATAGATCGGCGCCAGCTGGTCCAGTTCGCCGCGTTCGATGCGATCCAGGGTGGCAACCGACAGCTTCAGGTCACGGGCCGCCGTTTCCAGGCCGACCCGGCGCTTGATCCGTTGCTGGCGAATCTGGATGCCGATTTCTTCTTCGGCCCGCCCCACCGGCAGCCGGAGCTGGTCCGGCTCGGTCAGATCATTGCTGGTTGAATTTCCGTTCTCAGTCATTTTCCTGTCTCAGGCTACGCAATTCCCGGGCCTCGGAGGACTCGGGGAACTGCCGCTCCAGACGCGCGGCGTATTGTTCAGCCTGGCCGGGATTGTTCAACCCCTGCTCGATTCGATAACCAAGCATCAATGTCGCCGCATCGGCCGCGGCCACGCTTTCAAAACGCTGCAGAAACGCCCGGGCCCGAAAAGCTTGACCGGTCTCCATCTGCAGCGCGGCCAACTGGAACAGGGCGTCAGGGTAGCCGGGATCGATTTCCAGTGCCCGGCGCAGGTAGGCTTCGGCCTGCTCGTGATCGCCGGCCCGGCGCTTGCAGGCCCCGGCATTGCCATAGGCCAGTTCCGGCGTTGCGTAGAAAGGATCCTCCATCGCCCGCTGAAAGTGACGATCCGCTTCGGCGAACTGGCGCTGGCGGCACAAGTACACCGCATATGCATTCTGGGTCGGACCATCATTGGGGGCCAGGCGCGAGGCGTCCCGATAATACCGCCCGGCTTGCTGGGCCTCGCCAAGCTGCTCGTAGATCAGGGCCAGGGTCAGGTAAGCGGGGGTATGTGAATCGTCGTGCCTGACGGCCGTTTCCAGCTTCTCGATGGCCAACTGCAGGTCACCGCGTTCCATGTACCCGATGCCGAGTCGGGTATTGACTTCGGCCGCCCGCACCGGACTGACCCGGTCCATGCCGTCGCGTCCATGCATCGGTGACGAGGGGGTCGAGGCGCAACCGGCCACGAATGCCAGCGCGGCCAAAAGCATCAGCAGGCGACCAGGGCGACTCGTCATGCCGGCTGGGCCTGTCGTGCCAACTGCTCCTGGACCAGGCGACGTCGTTCACTGGGAGCCAGCAGTTTTCCGACCAGTTGGCCGCAGGCGGCATCGATGTCCTCGCCACGGGTCTTGCGAACGGTGGTGACGATGCCGGCCGCGCGGGTAACTTTCTGGAACTCGTAGATCGCCTCCGGGGATGAGGGCCGGAAAGGCGTCCCCGGGAAGGGATTGAAGGGAATGAGATTGAGCTTGCAAGGCAGTCCGTTGAGCAATCGAACCAACCCTCGCGCCTCTCGACGACCGTCATTGATCCCTTCCATCATGGTGTATTCGAAGGTGATCGATCGGCGGTGATGCACCCGCACGAAGCGCTGACAGGCGTCCATCAGCTCGGCCAGCGGGTATTTCCGGTTCAGCGGCACCAGCCGGGTCCTCAGTTCATCGTCGGGCGCATGCAGCGAAACCGCCAGGGCGAACTCGTCGCCTTCGGCGAGGTCGTCGATGCCCGGGATCACGCCGGCGGTGGAGATCGTCACGCGTCGCGAGGCGAGACCGTAGGCCAGATCGTCGCGCAGCAGGGACAGGGTCGGACGAACCGCGCCGAGGTTGAGCAGCGGTTCGCCCATGCCCATGAAGACCACGTTGGTGATCTGTCGCTGTCCGAGCCGGGGCCCGGCCAGCGCATTGACCGCAAACCACACCTGGCCGATGATCTCGGCCGCCGAGAGGTTGCGCTTGAAACCCTGGGTGGCGGTCGAGCAGAAGGTGCAGTTGAGCATGCAGCCGACCTGCGAAGAAATGCACAGGGTGCCGCGCTCGGCTTCGGGAATGAAAACCGTCTCCACGGCACTGCCGCCGCTTTCGCTGAGCAGCCATTTCACGGTGCCGTCGCTCGACACCTGCTCGCGAATGAGGCGGGGCGGGCAGATTTCGGCGATCGCGGAAAGACGCTCGCGCAGCGCGCGCGAAAGGTCGGTCATCAGCGCGAAATCGGTCACCCCGCGCTGGTGAATCCACTGCAGCAGCTGGCGTGCGCGAAAGGGTTTTTCACCGAGGTCGGCAAAAAACCGCTCCAGCGACGGCCGATCCAGCCCGATGAGGTTGGTTTTCAAAACCGCCGCGGTCGGCATCTGCGCAGAAAACCCTTGAAAATCACCGCGAGTATATCTCATCGGCGCCAAAAAAGAAGGCGATCTCCTGCTTGGCCGTCTCCGGCGCATCTGAGCCGTGAACCGCGTTGGCATCGATGCTGGAAGCGAATTCGGCCCGAATCGTGCCCGGGGCGGCCTGGCGCGGATCGGTCGCGCCCATCAGTTCCCGGTTGCGTGCGATCGCATCCTGACCCTCGAGCACCTGGATCATCACCGGGCCGGAACTCATGAACTCGACCAGGTCGGCGAAAAACGGGCGTTCGCGATGTACGGCGTAGAACCCCTCCGCCTCTTCGCGACTCAGATGCTTCATTCGTGCTGCAGCGATCTTGAGTCCGGCGCGCTCGAAGCGCGAGTAGATTTCGCCGATGACGTTCTTGGCCACGGCGTCGGGCTTGATGATGGACAGGGTGCGTTCCATGAGGTCTCCTCGGACAGTCGATGTCGAATCTGGCAAAACCAGGCATTGTAGCGCAGCCTGGGTCGGTCGATATGCTCAAGCTCGGCGAAAATGCCGTCGCCGCCGCAGTCTAGTCGGCCACGCGGCCAATCGGATACCCGTCGCTTCAGGCCGTGGGGTTGATTTCCCAGGAATCGGGCGTGTCGTGGGCGCCCTGCTCCCGCGACAGCCGGATGTTGAGACCCAGATCGTTGCGCGAGTCGGCGTTTTGCAGCGCTTCCTGCTCGCTGATCTGACCTTGTTCGAACAGCCGGAACAGCGACTGGTCAAAGGTCTGCATGCCGTGCTGGGAGCCTTCCTTCATGGCGTCCTTGATGCCGTGGACCTCACCCTTGAGGATCAGGTCGGCGATGTAGGGCGTGCGCAGCAACAACTCGACCGCCGGCACGCGCTTGCCGTCGGCGCTGGGGATCAGGCGCTGGCTGACAATGGCCTGCAGGTGCAGCGACAGATCCACGAACAGCTGCCGGTGGGCGGATTCGGGAAAGAAGTTGATGATCCGGTCCAGCGTCTGGTTGGCGTTGTTGGCGTGCAGCGTGGACAGGCAGAGGTGCCCCGTCTCGGCATACGCCACCGCGTGCTGCATGGTCTGCTGATCACGAATCTCGCCGATCAGGATCACGTCCGGCGCCTCGCGCATGGC